>PTKH01000050.1 GCA_002937655.1 Alphaproteobacteria bacterium MarineAlpha9_Bin3
GGACTAATGAAACCATAACCTTTTTTAGGGTTAAACCACTTAACAATACCTACAGGCATATCTTTTTCCTTATCTTAATAATTTAGGAGATCAAAATTGTAAATTCTTACATTCGACTGGTGCTAAACTCCATAATTAACTACAAATAGTAGTTTCTTCAAAAAACTGTAACAATACAGCGCGGCATGGCCTCCAGTTGACCTACTAAAAATCCGCTCAAAGAACATACATTAATATTACATTCCTGGCAAATTAATACTAAAAAAACTAAATTAGTGATTAAACTTTCTAGTTAATAAAACCTGGTCTTGTTCTAATATTGAAATTTGATTTATATTAGTTTGTCGATTAATAGATTCTTTTACCATTTGTATAGCAACTGTAGGCTTTAAAATAATTTTTTTTAAAAAATCTACTGAAGTATCTAAAGGTTTATCTGTTATTTCTTCACACAATCCCCACTCTAATAAAGAATTAGAATAGATTTTTTCGCATGTAAAAGTCAATAATTTAGTTTTTACAGGACCTAATATTGATACTAATTTAGGTATAGTTCCCCAGGCATAAGTAAACCCTAATTCTACTTCTGGAATACTAAAATATGATTTAGGTGCACAAAATCTAAAGTCGCATGATAAAGCTAAAGATACTCCTCCACCAATACAAGCCCCTTCTATAGAAGCTACGGTTATTTGGGGTATATTTGTCCAAGCGTCACACATCCTTAATCCTAGTCTATTTTTTTGTCTAGCTTCCTCTAAATTAAGTCCATCACCAAAAGCGTTCTTTTCTTTAATATCGTTACCAGAAGAAAAATTACCTTGCTCGCCTGATAGAATTACAGCTTTCACATCTGTCCTAGTTCTCAATTCTAATGCTATCATTTCTAATTCCAATTTAATGTTATCAGATAAAGCATTTCGTTTATTATGATTTTTAATAGTAACGGATAAAATTTCTGGCTCTAAAATTTCTTGAGAAATGAGAGCATTAACCATTTTTTACATCCTTAATAGATATTTTACCCTTTGCCTCAGGAAATACCCATAACCCTAAAGTCATTAATAATTGTATAATAAGTATCACTAACACACTGCCATACTTTTTAAATAATAAAGAAGTCGGTAATAAATAATAATCATATAAAAAAGCAACTCTCGATAAATCTGGATTTTGAATAATTATCGTTACAAAACCAACAACAATAACTAATGCAGTTAAAATAATTTTATATTTTGTTGGCATCTTTTTACCTTTTATGTTTTTCACTATAACCATTAAATAGATGCCCTAATAAACCTCTATTAAGATCAGACGTTTTAAACATCCAATCAGCTATAGGAAAAGTTAAGTTCATATTAATTTTAGTCATAACACCTTGATCATGATGAGCAGCATGATGACGTCTTAAAGTATTTACAAATGGAATATTCCTAACAAAAAAATTATCACCTATATGACAACAAAAATGCATTGATTCATAAATAAGATACATAGATGTAGTGGTAACAATAAAAAGCCAGCCAGTATTTGGAGTAAAAATCCAGGACAATGTTAACAAACCAGGTATTGACATTAAAGTAAAAACTATTAGAGCATATGGTGGAAAAAATGTAACTCGCCAATCATGAGCGCCAGCAAAACGCATTTCATCTTTACTAAAAAATTGATGATGTTGCTGAGTATGCCTAGAATAAATTGCACGTGCTCCAGGAAAATTTTGAGGCTTATGCATAACATATTTATGTAAAGCCCATTCAAAAATATTACATATAAAAAAGGTAATCGGCACTATAATAAATTCTAAACCTGTTACATTATTTATATTACTAATATAAAAATATAATAATAAAGCACCTATTGCATAAATAATTGCTACGTGTAAAGATCCGTTATACCAGCCATCAATCTGCTCTCTATAAGACTTTCTAAATTTTATTAGTTTTTCATCTGGTTTAATATCATCTAATTCCATAAATACCTCCAAATTATATATAATAAATTAAATTATTAAGAATTATACATATTTTAATAATATTATAATATATGATTTATAATATACAAATAAAGTCTTTAAAGAAAAAGATAATGTTAAAAAGAAAAAATATACTAATTATTGGAGGTTATGGTTTTCTTGGACAAGGTATAATTTCATGTTTCAACGAAAACAAATATTATATCTCCATTTTGGACCCCAATATTGACTCAAAAGCCCTAAAAAACAGTAAAATAAAAAATATTTTTAAAATTAGTACGCTTGATACAGAAGATATAAATAATGTTTTAAAATCCGAAAAATGGGATTATATAATTCATTTAGCCGCCTTTGGAGGCAATGGAAATGGTTTATTGAAAGCTGCGAATGAAGACTTTGATAAAGCATTAGATGTAAATGTCGGAGGCTTTGCAAATGTATTAGATAAACTAAAAAATACAAAAACCAAGGTAATATGGTCTAGTTCAACAGTAGTTTTTGGCGAAGAAAGTGGATATACAGAAAAATCTGTTAAAGAAAACGCTATCCTTAAACCATCTAGTAACTATGGTCTAACTAAATTAATGGCAGAACAAGTAGCTAATTATTATATAAATAATTTTAAAATGAAAATAACTGGTATTAGATTTCCCATTATAATTGGTCCAGGTTTGAATTATCGAGGAGTAGCTGCAGGAATATCGGACATGGCACTTACTATAATGAATAAAAATATAAAGCATGAAATTAAAATACCTTCAAGCCCACTTGATATCTTATATATTAAAGATGCTGCATCTATAGTAGTTAACATGTTGAATACCAGTGATAACTTAAAAAATATTTATAATAGTCCTTCTTTAAGAACTTACGCTAAAAATTTAGCCAGTGAATTTAGCAATTATAATAAAAATAAACATTTAAAAATTAATTATTTAAATAAACACTCTACTTATCCAATAATGAATTGGGAAAGATTAAAAAATGATACTAATTTTAAGATTAAATATAATATTAAAAAGCTAATAAAAGATTGGGTTTCATAACTCAAATAAAATGACAATCTACTTTACCAAATTCAAAAAAGTCCATAATTATATGATCACCTTCTCTTACTTTTAATGGCTTAATACAAGTGCCAGTCATAACAATTTGTGTTTTTTTACAAGTTATATTTAGTTTGCTTAGCTCATTTATAATCCAAGTTAGAGCTATAAGGGGATCTCCCAAAACATTGCTACCTATTCCCTTCTCAGCTAGCTCACTATTTTTATAACAATTTACACCAAAATTCTTAAAATCTATTGCTTTAAAATCAGTAAAAACATTATTACTTAAAACAAAATCGCCAGCACAGGCATTATCAGCAATTAATAAATTAGCACCAATTTTTTTAAAATCTAGAAACCTTGAATCTGGTATCTCAATTGCAGGTATGACACAATCAATATTTTCAATAATTTCATCTAATATATAATCAGTAGATTGAGGATTAATATCATTTAATATTTTAAAAGCAAATTCTGCCTCAACAGTTTTCATTTGATTTTTTTCCAATGAAAAAGTAGAACCCGGTTTATGATATCTCTCTTTCAATAATCTTCCAGCAATTGGTCCATCTACACCAATATCTTTCTGTCCTTCAATACTTGAGCCAGCAATTTTCCAACCAAAAAGATCCGAATTACTAATTTTTTCATAGTCTGCTTGAATTTTATATGCATCCAACTTATTCTGAGGTATTTCCGTTCTCTCAATATTTTCATGCATTAATCTATTATTCCAAACTTTTAAATATTTATCTGAATTTATTTCTAACAAATTAACCTCCGTATAATTATTTATTATCAGAGCCTAGGGAAATAGATCGAATATGATTAGAATCTTTTGGCATAGCTCCTAATCCCTCTGATAATAATAATTTTCCTTCTACTATTTTATTCTCTAATACTCCTAAATTTTCTACTTCTACTTTGACTACTGATCCAGGCTCTACAGGTCTAGAATTTGCTGGAGTACCTGTAAGAATTAAATCTCCCTTATTTAGGGTAATAGACTTTGATAAATCTGTTAGCAAATACTCCGGAGACCATAACATATCATCTGTATTGGATTTCTGAACTATTTTATCGTCAACGTAAGTTGTAATATTTTTATTTCTATAGTCCCAATTTAAACCAATATCAGGCCCTATACAACCTAAAGTATCTGACCCTTTAACTCTAACCATACTATTTTCATCAGTATCTCTAAAATCATGTAATCCAAAATCATTTGCTATTGTATAACCCATAATATATTCACTTGCATTATTAAGCTCTATATTTTTAGCCTTTTTACCAACTACTAACGCTATCTCTCCTTCATAATTTAAAAATTGGCATTCAGGTGGACGAATTACTTCACCTAAATGACTATTAATACAAGAAGTAGGTTTTAGAAAATATGTAGGAGCTTCTGGTTGAACTCTTTCGAGTTCATTTAATCTACTTCTGTAATTTAAATGTACACAGACTATAACTTTTGGTTCAACTGGCGGTAGAAATTTATATCTTAGTAAGTCAGATTCTGAATTACTTATTTCTTTATATGAAAAATTTTCACCATTCAAAATTTTAACTTTATCATTTATTTTTATTCTTCTAATTGTTTTCATAAATATTCCGTTAATTATAATAAATATTATAGATTTTTTTAAAGCGTATAATTATTAAAAATAAACTCTATACATCATAAAAAATATCCTTAATATATTTTAAATAACAAATAATTTTTAAGGAAATAAAAAATGAAATTTTTAATTATATTAGTAAGTTTATTATTTATAAATTCATGTTCTACTTACGATTCCATAAAACAAAATGTTAATGATGCATACGAATGGACAAAAGAAAAAGCAAAAGATACAGTTGACGGAGTTAATGAAGTAATATCAGAGTAATTAATTAAGGGGGAGTAAACTATGGCAAGTCATGCAACTGGTGATGGCAATATACCTTCTAGAGATGCAAATCAAAAAGGTCTTACGCGCATTATGACAGTAGGGGGAAAATATGGAACCCGTAATTATACTGTTAAAGATTTAAGAGATCAAAAAGGAGTTAAAACCTTAACAGAAACTGTACCATTTTCTATAGAAGAAGCTTCTGCAGCTGAAGAAGCAGGTATTGATACCATGAAAGTAAGGTTTGATCCTAAAAATCCTGAGCTTGCTATTGCAATTAGAAATGCTGCTCCTAATACTTTTATGGCATTTTCATGTCCATTAATAGCGGCGGCCACAAAAGATGAAGCAGTCCGACTTGGCTATAAAGCAATGGAAATTGGGGCTGACGCAGTTATGACTCAGTGGAGCCCTGAATTCATTGAAGCAGCAACTAGAGCTGGCATTCCTGTACAAGGGCATGCAGGCTTAGTTCCTAGAAGAAGTACTTGGACAGGAGGTTTAAAAGCCGTTGGAAAAACAATAAAAGAAGCACTTTGGATTTATAATCAAATAAAAAGCTTTGAAAATGCTGGGGCTTATGCTGTTGAAGTAGAAGTAATACCTGAAAATCTTTTAATAGAAATTAGTAAACAAACCTCACTTTTAACATCCTCAATTGGTGCAGGAAAAGGCGGAGATATTCAGTTTTTATTTGCTGATGATATTTTGGGAAATAACGGCCCTCCATATGTAAGGCATTCTAAGCAATATAAAAACTTTTTCGAGTTAAAGAAAAAAATGCAATTAGAGAGAATAGACGGTTTTAAACAATTTATAAATGAAGTACAATCAGGTGCATTTCCTAGTAAGGAACACATAATATCTACTCCTGATGGATTAATTGAAGAATTTTTAAAAAAAATAAAATGACAAAAATTTTAGATCAATCTCAAATAGATTTTTTTAATGAAAATGGTTATCTCTTTCCTATTAAAGTAATATCAACTGAGAAAACTTTAATATATAGAAAAAAACTAGAAGAATATGAATACTCTAAAGGCAACTTAATTTCTGGAAATGAACGTCATAAATCTCATTTATTATTTAAATGGGTAAACGAAATTGTACATAATAATAAAATTTTAGACATAATGGAAGATATATTAGGTCCAAATATATTATGCTGGAGTTCTAATTTTTTTATTAAAGAACCAAATGAAGATACTTTTGTATCATGGCATCAAGACTCAGAGTATTGGGGTCTAAAGCCTGATGATGTCGTAACTGCCTGGTTTGCACTTTCAGATGCCAATATTAAAACGGGACCTATGGAAGTAATACCTAAAAGCCATAAGTGGAAAAATATAAATCATAATGAAACTTTTAATAAAAAAAATTTGTTAAGTCGGGGCCAAGAACTAGATATAGATC
Organism: Alphaproteobacteria bacterium MarineAlpha9_Bin3; assembly: GCA_002937655.1. Classification (GTDB taxonomy): domain Bacteria; phylum Pseudomonadota; class Alphaproteobacteria; order TMED109; family TMED109; genus TMED109. Next base: position 6,333 of record PTKH01000050.1, read on the forward strand.
CATCTAACCATAAGACTGTTGCAATGCCATTAAACTCTGGTGAAATTTCATTACATCATGTTAAATTGGCACATGCATCTAAAGTAAATACTACCCAAGATAGAAGAATTGGAATAGCTATAAGATATACAACTCCTGAAGTTAAACAAACTAAAGTTACAAATATAAAAGACTCAGCCCTTTTAGTCAGAGGTGAGGATAAATATAATAATTTCATCCATGAAATACCTCCTAAATTTGATTTGGATGCAGAAGCTATAGCAAATCATAAAATTATTTCAGAAGCTCATCATAAAATATTAATGGACTAATTTTTACTTGTTTTTATATGTGTATCTTTTCTTTTATAAATATCTTTATTGAGAGATAAACCTAAACCATTCCCTTGAGGTACAGTAATAAATCCGTTTTCAACTGGTGGTAATGTAGTCACAAGGTCAGCATACCAGCCATAATAAAATGCTCTAACCATTTCTTGGATGTGACAATTAGTATTTGCTAATGCCAAATGAGTACTAGCCGTTAAAGTTATAGGACCTGTACAATCATGAAACGCTATAGGAAGGTGCCATATTTCAGCCATAGAAGAAACCTTACTAGCCTCTGAAAAACCTCCCCCCCATGATATGTCCATAATAATTTGAGAAAGAGAATTGAGCTCTAATAAAGATCTATAATCTGCTCTTCCTCCCCTAGTTTCTCCCACAGCAATGGGAGCTGACGTATTATTGCAAACTTTTTCTAAGCTTGATAAATGATCCATAATAACAGGATCTTCAATCCATAAAAGATTAAATTCTTCCAGTTGTCTACATATATTAATTGCTTGAGGTTTATTCCACATAGAGTGTAACTCTGCCATTATATCTATCTTATCTCCCAATTCTTTTCTAATTTTAATAAATGGTGTAAGCGCAATTTTCA
>PTKH01000051.1 GCA_002937655.1 Alphaproteobacteria bacterium MarineAlpha9_Bin3
TCATTACTCATTTTTATTGTGAAACTTTTAATATTTTTTTTATTTTTTTTTGCATAGTATGCAATTAAACTAGAATCTATTCCTCCAGATAAAAATATACCTAATGGAACATCTGCAACCATTCTTTCTTTAACTGAATTTTCTAAAAGATTATCCAGCTGATTTATAGCATTAGTTCTCTCTATATTTGTTTTATTATTGTAATTCATTTTAAAATAAAAAAATTTACTTAATTCACCTTTCTTTATTTTAATAAACTGTCCTGGAAGTACTTTTTTAATATTCGATAAAATAGTATTTTCATTTGGTACATAATCTAGATGTAGATAAGATAAAAGAGAACTTTCATCTATTTTGAGTTTTGTATTAGTTGAGGAATTTACTAAACTAGATAATTCTGAGGCAAAATAAGTTTTATTATTTTGCAAAGAGTAATACAATGGCTTCTCTCCCATCGGATCTCTTGCTAACCATAACGTATCACTTTTTGGCTCAAAATATACAAAGCTAAACATACCATCAATAGTTTTGAGTGTTTTTTCAACTCCATAAATTTTTAATAATTGAAATAGTACTTCTGTATCAGATTTATCTTTTAAAAAAATTCCATTATCAGTTAGTAATTTTGCATGTTTTTTGTAACCATAAATTTCTCCATTAAATACTAAATAAGAACCATAATCTTTATCTATGCGAGGCTGCCTTCCTCCTTCAAGGTCAATTATAGATAATCTATAATGGCCTATTGCTATTTTTTCATTTATAAAAGTAGAATTTGAATCTGGTCCTCTATGTTCTATCGGGTATAACATATTTTTGAGGAAATGTTCTGCATATCTCTCTGATGTCGGATTAGTAAAGCCTGCAAATCCGCACATTAGTTTTCTTTATCATCATTGTACGTATCAGTATTTTTTTTTATTAAGTATGGCGGACGGTTTTTTGATTCAAAGTATATTCTTGATTGTATTTCAGCAACAAGTCCAAGAAAAATGCAAAGTAAGCCTGACATTGAAAAAAATACTACTAATAGAGGCAGAGGAGTAAGAATAAAAGAAATATTCATGAATATTTTCAGAAATAGAGCCATAAAGAATAATAAAAAAGCTATAAGAAACATTAGTAATCCGAATTGACCAAATAGGTGAATAGGTCTGTCTAATGATTTATCAAAAAACCTTATCACTAATAAGTCTAGTATAACTTTAGGTATTCTTGATAAACCATATTTAGTTTTACCTGCTATTCTCGGATGATGATTAACAGGAATTTCTGTTACTCTGGCTCCCTCCCATGAAGCATAAATAGGAATAAACCTGTGCATTTCTCCATATAGCTTTATATCCTCTAAAATTTCTTTTCTATATGCTTTTAAGGTACAGCCATAGTCATGCAGGTGAATACCTGAAATTTTTGATATTATCATATTAGCAATTTTAGATGGTAAAATACGAGTTAACTTTTTGTCAGATCTAATTTTTCTCCATCCAGAAACAACATCATAACCTTCATTAATTTTTTTAATTAATTTTGGAATATCCTTAGGGTCATTTTGTAAGTCGCCATCCATAGGTATAACAATAGTACCTTTTGATTTATCAAAACCAGCCTGCATAGCAGCTGTCTGCCCATAATTTCTTCTAAGATTAATTAATTTTATCCTAGAGTCAGCTAAGGTAATTTTTAAAATTTCTTTTTCAGAATTATCTGAACTTCCATCATTAATAAATAATACCTCAAAATCTATTTCTGTTAGAGCTTCTATAATTGAATTATATAGATTAGAAATGTTTTCTTCTTCATTAAATATAGGTATTATAACTGAAATCATATTTTATCTATGACATTATTTCATACTAGAATAAAGTGAAATTTTAAAATTATATATATATATATGCATAATTTTAAGATAAACATAATTTAGAATAATTATATTTTAAATTTGTTAAATTCTTTTTTAACATATTACCGGTAAATTATATGCACAAAATTATTAAAAATATTAAAATGGATAATATATTAATGATTTTTATAGGAATATTATTTCCTTGGTCAATTTTATTTGCGACACCCCAATTACATATTGGTTATTGGGGGCAAGTAGAAGGAATGATAGTTTTTAATCATTTTTTTTCTGTAATTGTTGCACTTATATTATTAATAAAGGGAATAAATAATAAAAAAATAAGGCAATATTTTACTCACCCATTAGTGATATTACCTACGCTAATTGGCATATATTCTATTATTTCTGGTTTATTTCAAATGTTGCCTGTATTAGCTTTTTATGGTTCTCCTCAGTTAGGTCAAGGAGCTTTTGGGTATTTTTCTTTATCTTTATTAACTGTATTATACTGTCACATATTTCAAATTAAAAAAGTAAAACTTATTTCGTTAATTAATTTATTTTTATTAACATTTATTATTACTGTTGGGAGTTTTTATCCTGCAATAACGGGAATAATCATTTCTTTTTTTGGTTTTAACGATTGGCTAGCGCTTTATTTTACTGCATTAATTCTTTTGGTTTCGTATTTTATAGTAAAAAATATATTTAATATAAATAAAGAAATATTAGTTTTTGTATTATTTTTATTTTTAGGGCCCTTATTCTGGAAAATTGATAATAACTCAGCTATAGCTTTATGGGTTTTAATTTCATTTTCATGGCTATTTTGGTTGGTTATTTCTTATCTTAAAATAAAAGTTAAATTTTTTAATATATTAATATATAACCCAATTTTTTTCACTCTTATTCCAATAATCATATCAATCATGATGATCCTATCTTCATTTTTATTTTGGGATGGAAAAACTGATATGACTAACCAAATTACTGATAATGAAACATGGGGTCATTTAGCAACCTTAATTGCAAGAGGTTCAATAGTTAGAGTACTTTTCGAGCATTTAGGTGAAATTAAAGCACTAATATTTGGATTTGGTTGGGGAAGTATTTCCGAGCTATTATTAAAAAGTTTTACTCCTGAAGTATTCTATCAAATAAATACTGGAAATAGAGTTCATTTTCATACACATAATGAAATATTTGAGCATATTTTTAGTATAGGTATAATTGGAGCATTTCTTTATATTTTATATATGTATAATATTTTTAAACTATCTTTTAAAATTTCAATTGGCGCTTCGTTTTTTTGGCTATTATATTTTTGTATTGGTGTTTTTTGGTTTCAATGGATATCTAATATATCTATTCAAGCCATAATAGTATCATTTTTAATATTATTAGACCTTAAGGATGAAAAATACTTATATTATGGAGGAATAATAAGTAAATTATTTAATTCTCTATATTTTTACACTTTATTTTTACTTTTTATTTCGATATTTCTTTTCTATGGCGCATATATTGGTTTTAGTACAGCGCTAGATCATCAGGGTACTTATCGTGCTAATTCATTGATTGAAACTGCCAAAGAAGCAAAAATAACAGGCAATTGTACTAAAAGAATTAATGACTTTGGAAAAGGAGGTATTCAATTTAGTCAAAAGTTTAACGGTTTTAGTAATTATTTTAAAGATCAAGTTATGATTTATGGTATTTTAAACGAAGCTGATTATGAGGTTTTAGAATGGAATTTGTGTGCTTCAGATAAAATAATTAAAAATAAGCAAGCATCATTAGAGCTTATAAATGTGCATATTAACACTTTATCAATGTTATCTGTTCTTCCAGGTTATTATGGAATTAATGCTAGAAAAAAAATGAAATATTACTTTGATTTATGGGAAGATAAATTAAAATTGTTTTTATCTTACGCTCCCAAAAGGGTTGACCAAGCAATTCCTTTAATTTCCTTTTATTTAAAAAATGAAAATGATAAAGGGGTAAAAAGTCTATGCTCACATATAGAAAAAGAAGCAGCATATCAAGGTTTTTGCGACTTAGCTAGAGGATCAATTTATCTTAAAGAGGGAAAAATTGAAGATGGAATGAAACTTATAAAAAGAGCTAATAATATGGGAGTTTTGGATACTGAACTTTTAGATAAAAAAACATCTGAAGATTTAAAAAAATTACTTAATATTAATCAAAATTAATGCATTTAGCATTAAATTGACTTTTAGATGGTGTTGTTTAATTGCAACAGTAGATAATTAAATTAAAAAAAAATAAATTATACTTGTTTTCAAAGGTTTATAATAATATTATTAATTCATTATTTTAAATAGGTATTATGACCTAGTGTTTATTTATATTTAATAGGCCTAGATTAAACTGGATACTAAAATTAGGGAGGTTTCTAATATGAAACTAAAAAGAATTTTAACAACCGCAATAGCAGTTGTAATTTCATTAGGAATGTTTGGTATAAATATTGCTAATGCTGCTGGTACATATAGTATCAGTTGTAAAAATGATGCTTATGGTATGCATTTGGGTACTGATTATACTCAAGTAGCATACGTTTACGATGCTAATGCAGCCGCTGGAATGAGTGGCAATGGTATAGCGGATGAGCATCGTCAATATTTGATTGGTGGGCCTAATGATGCTAATGCTGCTGCATATGTAGGAAATGACTGTATATATTCAGGAGCTGGAGATACTAACGGAACTGCAGTTGTCGCAGCTGACGTTGCACGTTTAGCTGTTGGTGCCATTGTAGGTGCAGTATCTAACCGTATAGATATGGCTTATGCAGCAAGAGAAACTAGTGCAAGTGCTACAGGATTAAGCTTTAGTACTCAAGATGATGGCTTTGCAATGTCTGCTAATGGATTAGTTGGAGGTCTAAGTTTATGGGGTGACTTTGGAAATAGTGATGTTGAAAATACTCAAAGTTTCACGAACGTTAGATTAGACTCTATGAGATATAGTGGTGATGCTTCTTCATATTCATTAGGTGTAGATAAAGCATTTGGTAAAGCTCTTATTGGATTAGTAGTTTCTAATTTAGATACAGATTTTACAACTACATTTAATGACGGTACATATAAGCAAGATATAGATACATACGGTATTTATGTAGCTTATAAAACTAGCATGTTACAAATAGACCTAGGAATGGGGCAAGGTGATTCTACTATAAGTACTACACGTAGAGATCTAGGAAATGATAAAGTTATTACTGGTAGCACAACAGCTGATGTTGAATACTCTAATGCCAGAATAGCAGCAAACTTTACTAGAGGTAAATTTACAATTGTTCCTAGTGCTTCATATAGAAGTATGGATATGGATATAGCAGCATTTACTGATGTAAGACCTAGCGATGATTCGGCAACTGTAGCGGGGGGAGAAGCTACTATCTTCTCAACAAGTAATGCTACTTTAACTACTACAGATGATAGTATTGCAGCTAGATCGGTTACTTCTGAAACTATGTCAGTGGGTTTAAATATATCCGCTAACCTAGGTAAAGTAGTACCTTACATAGTAATGAGTTATGATTCAGAAGATACAACTAAAGCTGCTTATAAAGCAGAAGTTGGAACTGATGGAAATAATTCAGAAACTGCAGCTTCCAATTACTCAAACTCTGTGACTATAGGGGGTGGAGTGAACTTTATGTTAGGCTCTCATATTACTGGTGGAGTCAGAGCAGGAAGTATTACTGGTAGAGATGATTGGGAAGAAAACTATATGTCAGGAAATATAAGTATAGGTTTCTAATCTTATCAAGCTAAAGAAAAATTAAGGCACTTAGCTAAATCTAAGTGCCTTTTTTTTATTTAAAAATGAAAATTAAAATATGGTCTATGTAGAACCTAAAATAGAAAATTTTGTAAATTATTCTGAAAAATTATTTTATAAGAATACAAATAAAACTAATGGATTAATTTATTTTGTTAATTTTAAAATAGCAAATAATAAATCACTGCCAAAGGATATTCTTCAGTATTATACAGCAAGAATTTCTAATCATATTGATGGTAAAATTATCTATCTTAATAGAAGAAATAAAATAAATGAGTGTCTAGTTTTATATGGAAAGGATAAATATAAAACTATATCACAAAGCCTTGGTTCATATGTGAGTGCTAATATTGATGAAGGTTCATGGAAGATATATGGCAAAATTAATAATAGGAATGTTAATGAGTTTTTTTTGGGATGGGGGCTAGAACAGTATAAATTTAATAATTTTAAGGTATTAAAATACCTAGAAGCTTCTGATAATTTAAATACTAAAGATATAATAAATAAGCTTTCAGGTATATTTTATGGTAAAGAGTTAATTAATATACCTTCATTGGATATGGGCCCTGAAGCTCTAGAGAAATCATTTATAAATTTTGCTAATTATCATAATGCAGAAATAAACATTATAAAAGGTTCTATAATAAAAGATAAATTTCCTCTAATTTATGCGGTGGGTAAAGCTTCTGTAGAAGAACCAAGGCTACTTGAATTAAATATAGGAAATAAAAAGCATCCTTTAGTAATAATTATTGGAAAAGGTGTATGTTTTGATACTGGAGGTCTTGATTTAAAACCTTCGCAATATATGAGAAATATGAAAAAAGATATGGGTGGAGCTGCATCTATATTAAGTTTATCTCACTTGGTTATAGCATCAAAATTAAAGGTTAGATTAAAGGTATTAATCCCTACTGTTAATAATGATATTGGACCTTCAGCAATGAGGCCAGGCGATGTATACAATAGTAGAGCAGGTATAACTGTAGAAATTGGTAATACCGATGCTGAAGGGAGGCTAATACTTGCGGACACACTATATTATGCGGATAATTATAAACCAAAGCTTATAGTGGATTTTGCTACTTTAACAGGTGCGGCTAGAGTTGCATTGGGACCTGATCTTCCAGCTTTTTTCACGCATCATGAAGATATTGCTACTATGCTAAATAATATTAGTAAAAATGAAGAAGACCCACTTTGGAGATTACCTCTATATTCTCCATATAGTCCGTGGTTAGCTAGTGAAGTAGCAGATACAAATAATATTTCACAGGGCTCTCATGCGGGAAGTATTACCGCTGCCTTATTTTTAAATAAGTTTATAAAACCTAAAACTAAGTGGGTACATTTAGATACTTATGC
>PTKH01000052.1 GCA_002937655.1 Alphaproteobacteria bacterium MarineAlpha9_Bin3
AATTATAATTATCCAAAAGGTATAGCAAATGAGTTTCTTAAAAATTATGATAATGAAGGATTGATTTGTGATATTGGATGTGGGACCGGATTGGTAACACAAGAGTTAAAAAACTTAAATAATGATTTATTAATTGATGGCTTTGATATATCTGCTGAAATGATAAAAGTAGCTAAAGATAAAAAGATTTATAGAAATTTATATGAAATTGATTTGACTAAACCAATTGATAATGTACCAAATAACTATTCTGGAATCATTAGTGCTGGTGTATTTACTCATGGTCACTTAGGACCTGAGGTTATTAAAAAATTGTTATCTATTTGCTTAGATGGAGCAATTTTAACTATCGGGATTAATGCAGCTTATTATGAAGATAAAAAATTTGAAGATTTTATTATAAATTTAGAAAGTTCAGCAGAAATAAAAGGTATAAATAAAATTAAAATACCTATTTATGCTGATAAAAATAATTTAGAAAAAAAATTAAACAATATGGCTATTATATGTTCATTTATTAAAAGTTAAACTTTAATTTTTGGTTGTATATTTAATAACTTAATTATTTTAACAAAGTTTTTTAGTTTTTCTTCTTGGTATTTATCCACATCTATATGTTTCCAATTCATGAAACCACTTTCAGAAGATAGTCCTAAATTATTTTTTTTAATATGATCTTTGACAATATTTGGTGCCGAAAATCTTTTTGACTTCATTGCTTTTGACATATATTTACTTGCATTATTTAGCGTATCAATTCCACCCCAATCTATAAATTCTAATAATCCTAGTATTGCAAACCTTAGACCAAAACCATAAATTACAGATTTGTCAATATCTTCTGCTGTAGCTGTTCCTTCCTCCAATATTCTTGCAGCTTCATTCATAGCTAAAGATTGAATTCTAGGTACAATATATCCTGGGGATGGTTTACAAATAATGGGAACTTTACCAATTGAAATAAATATTTCTTGTATATTTTTTATATTATCTTTTGAGGTTTTTTCACATGGTGAAATTTCGATTAGTGGAATTAAATAAGGAGGGTTTAACCAATGAGCATTTAAAAATCTTCTGGGGTATTTAATAAATTTAGCAAGATCGGAACTGAGTATTGTAGACGTAGTTGATGCGATTATTGCTTTTTTATTGGATTGATTACTTATTAGATTTAATACTTCCCTTTTAATATTTAATTTTTCTGGCACGCATTCAAAAATAATATTAGCGGTATTAATAAAATTATTGTTTTCATCAAATTTTATAATTTCTATCTTATTTAATATTTTTTTAATTTTTGTTTTTTGTATTAACTTTATATTGCTTAATATTTTTAAGATTTTAGATAATCCTGAGTTAGTTTTAATTAATAATTTTGAGAAATTATTTTTTGATCTTTTTTTTATATCGATTAATTTTATATCATAACCAGCTAAAGCAAATGTAATAGCTATACCTTGGCCCATTCTCCCACAACCAATAACAATAATATTCATTTTTTTTCACTTAATAGTTTTTGTAATTTATTTAAACTAAATGTAATGCCTAAGTTATTTAGATTTCTGCCATTTTTTTTAAGATTATGTCCTATAAATGCAGATGCTATATTTAATATTCCTGAGGTTATAGGAGTATTAACATTTAATTTTTTTCCAATAGAGTGCATCAATACTAAACCTTCTTTTATATCTTCAATTATATATCTATGAGAATATAAATTAATATCTTCTCTCCAATTATTAGAAGTTACTAGTTTATCATGAGCTAAATTTCCATACATCCACTTTTTCCCCTTGTCGGCGTAGTGATCTTTAATTGGGAAATGGGGTGATCTGTAACCTAATTTTTTTCTAATTTTAATTCTTTCATGATCAAGTTGAAACATAACCTTATGCACACTTTTTTGTGTCCCTTCATTGTGAATATCCCATTTATTAAAATGTTCTAGAGGGGCTGCATTTAAAATTATTAAGGGGGGGTGTATTATTGGGCCAGCATTCATGAGTGCTGCCGATAAAATATCTCCACAATATATAATTGAAGAATAAATATTCTTAAGTTTCTTTATAATTGCCCTATGATTAGTATTTGAATAAATACCTGTAGGTAGTTTCGATGCTCTTGTAGTTATTGCTATTGTATTAGAATTTTTTTTGCGAGTAAGATAGGGGAGTGTTCCAGACTCAGCAAAAGATATAGTTTTATTATTTGTCTGTTTTGCGAATATCCATGAACCAAAAGTTCCTGGAGGTAAAAATATTATTTGATTGTCTTGTAGATAAGGTGAAATTCTTTTTGCCAGATATTTATGTGTATAAGCGGGAAGTAAAATAATTATAATTTCTGTCTGACTTATAGCTGAACTTAAGGTTTCGCAAATTTTATGGATTTTAATTTTGTTTTTACCATATTGATCATGCATTATAATAATATTCTTATTTTTTATAAGTTTTTTTGAATTACTTTTTGATCTTTGCCAAAAAAAAATTTCATGCCCATTATTTGTTAGGTCTGCAGCAGCAGCGTAACCTCCATTTCCTCCTCCAATAACAGCAATTTTCATATTAACCTCTTTACTTACTATTAAACAATGGTTACTCCACTATCAACAGAAATAACTTGTCCAGTAGTAATATTAGATTCATCTGAAGCTAAATATACGGCTAAATCTGCCACATGTATAGGTTCACCTAATCCAAGTAAATGTGTTTTTGAAATTGTTTGGATTTCAGAGCTATTGTCTAATAGTTTTTTTACACGGTCAGATAAAGTAACTGATGGTGCTATAGCATTTACTCTTATCTTATTAGGTGCATATTCAACTGCCATAGACCGAGTCATAGATGCAATAGCACCTTTCACTGCCGTATAACAATCTCTGCCAGGTAATGCCATTAAAGCTACATTAGATGACATATTTATAATAGAACCTCCGCCAGCATTAATAATTTCTGGAATAGCATATTTAGAGCAAAGAAAAGTGCCAAATAAATCTAGATTAATACATCTCCAAAATTCTTCTATTGGAGCTTCTGTAACGGGACCATCTTCCATAGTTGAGCCACCTGCATTGTTATGCAGTATATCAATTTTACCATATTGTTTAATAGTTTCAGAAATAGCATTTTTTACACTTTCTTCATCACTAACATTTGTCTTAATAAAAAAAGCATCACCATCAGAATTTTTACCTTTTGTTCTTGCAGACTGAGCTGCTTTTTCTCCTACTGATGGATCTATTTCTGCAATACATACCTTAGCACCTTCCTCTGAAAAGCGTTCCGCTGTAGCACGACCTATTCCACCACCGCCACCTGTAATAAATGCCACTTTTCCTTTTAATCTTAACATGCATACCTCAAAATAAATTTTAATTAGTTTGAATTACTTATAAGGTTTTAGCAATTATAAATTTGTATATTTGGTAAAGACTTAAGAACATGCTTTGGGGGAAGAAAAGAGAGAAACAATTATATACACGTTCTTAAGCCCTTAGGGATCAATTATGAAATTGATATTTATATTAATAAGTTATTCATATAAGGATTTAATTAAGAATATATGGATTATTTATATATAAAATTTACATATTGATATTTCGTTTTTTTTTGACACTATTAAAAATTTAATACAGTCTGTATTTTATTATAAATAAAAAAAGGGGGAAACAAAATGATAAAAATAATATCCATTTTAAGTGTCTTATTCTTAATGGCTGTAGCAAATGCTAATGATATGAAATATGAAAAAATTGGTCAATGGAATATAGCATTAGATAATCCTACTCAAATGGTTGATAAGTCTAGAATTACGACTTTATTTACTGGAGGCACTATTACATTAGGCGATGGTGGAGGCATAATTAAGGCTTGTATAGAAGATGGACACCTTTATGCTAAATCATTAGATGTTAACATTCGATGCTATGTAGAGTTAGATGATAATTCTACAATGCTAATTGAATATGTTGCTAAATTAGTTCCCGATGAAACTTTCTGGGATCTTTTTCCAAAAGGTGTTCTGACGACTCCACCAAATGTAGGATTAAAATACTGGACTGGAGAATTTAAAATGGCAACTGTAAGCGAAAAATATGCTTGGGTGAATGAAAATGTAATTGTAGGCATTGGTTTAGAGTTGCAAGGTATGAAGGATGGTAAAGCTGGTTATGCTTTGTATGATTTATACGCATTAAAACATTAAAAATTAAATAATTTAAGTGGGAAAAAAAATGAAAATAATTAAACTAATATTTATAACAATGTTTACATCACTATTAACAATATCGGTGGCTCAAAGTGATGGGCACATAAAAATAAAACATTTTGCTACGGCTAAATTATATTTAAAATCCATAATGCCTACTGCAGATAGAGAACCAATAGTAACAGTAGACCCTGAAGGTAGTTATATAGAAACAACTGATGGGGTAAAATGGGACGCTCTTGATCCCTGCGCAGATTGGTTGTACGTTCAATCTACAGGAGTATTTAACTTAGATGTTAGATGTACTGCAAAAACAGAAGATGGAGCTTTTGTAAAAATCTTTTATAAGGGTAGAGCTTATCCTTTAGATGATGCAGCAGCTGAAAAGTTTGGCACAGGTGGCCTCATGAAATCTGAAGATATGTATTTTTATACAGCTGTAACTATGACAACCATGAGTGAAAAGTACTCATGGATAAACAATACCCTATTTGTTGGAGAAATGGCTGAGTTACAATTCTTTAATGATAAAGGTGAACGTCCATATGTAATTTATAAATGGTATCAAATGCAATAATATACTATTAATTATAGAAAGGTCTCTAATAGAGACCTTTCTATTAAAATAATGTAAATTAATTATTTATTAGATTTTAACTCTTTTTTAAATTTTTCTTCTAGATGTCCAATCATTATTTTTCTCATATGATCGGCTTTGTTAGAAGTAGTAAAAGAGTATTCTCTAATATCATTATTATCTAATTTTATAGTAAAATTATAAAAAGCACCTACTTTTTTAACAGAACTTACGTTACCTGTAGCAATATTTTTTGGGTTCGCCCATGCGCCCGTTTTTGTTTTAATTACATTTGTCATTTTTATAATTACCTCTATAAATATTAACTAAATCAATACTCATATTATAACATTTTTATTAAATATCAACAAAGAAGGTATAAACTTACAATTATTTATAATATTGCCAATGTATAATAAAGCACTATATTATAAGAATAAACTTGTTTTAATTTTATCCATTTTTGAGTTGTGTTAATTATGTTAAATCTAAAAAAAAATTATACCGTTATTTTATTAGGAATTTTTTTACTTACATTTAGTTGTATTGATAAAAAATCATCAATTTATAATCCAGATGAAGTAGGAATTATAATGGAGACTACTCCTGGAACTATTCTATCTTCCAGAAAAGTAGTTATTGCTGGACTTAAAAAAGATACTGAATATTGGGGTGCTGCAATTGGTGCAACTATTGCTGGAGCTTCTACTTACGGATTAACTGGCGGAGATAATGTTTTGGAGGAAGCAGCAATAATTATTTCTGTAATAGGAGGTGCCATGGCAGGAACAGCTATTGAGGAAATGAGAAATAAAAGTGATGGTATAGAATATACAATAAGTATTAATTCAGGTGAAAGTCTTGTAATAGTTCAGGCTATTTCTAATGAAAATGATATAATAAAAGATGGAACTAATATAAATATTATCAGATCTAATAATGGTTATGTTAGAGTAGCTACCTCTAAATAATATTATAGAATATCTTTATGTAGAAAGAATTTTGATTAAATTTTTAGTTTTTTTAATTTTTGGTTGATCAATAATTTTTAATAACTTATTTAATTTGTTTTTTCCTAAAAGTGTCTCTGATTTATTTAATATTCTCTTGTACAAAACTTTAGTTTTTATAGGCTCTGATAAGTCGAAGCTTTTTTTAATAGTCTTATTTCCTTGATAGATAGTAACTATGGATTTGGATTTAGGAATATTATTTCTTCCTTCAACCAATACTTTATCTCTTAATTTATTTAATTCATTACTTTTACATATCTTATCAGAATAACTGCTAGGATTGGCCATATTTATGCCATTTAAAATCATAGATGTGGTTAAAGAATAAGAAAACTTTGATTCCAGCCCTGTTGAGGGTTTTTTAATATTACATACCTTCAGCCACGATTTATTCGTTTCTATTTTTATTTTAGTTATATATTTTATATCAATTATATTATTTCTGATTATCTCTAATAAAGCTTCTAGCGTTGAGTGTAATCCATGACAACATGCAAAAAATTTATAATTTATATTTGTAAATAAGAATTTTTTTCCTAGCTCATTTATAGCAATATTGGGAATATTTCCATCCCAGTGGTGAGTGTGTAAAAAACCTTGTTCACATTGAAGACTATTTAATGTGCTTATAAAATTTAATGAAGCGAGTTTTGTAGATTGGATAGCGCTTGCAGCAGCCATACCAGCATGAAACGGTTTACCCATTGTACCGAATTGAGATTTTAATCCAGAAGCTTGTGTTGAAACTAAACCGAAAGCATG
>PTKH01000053.1 GCA_002937655.1 Alphaproteobacteria bacterium MarineAlpha9_Bin3
TAAATATTGGAGGTTTTTTTGGCAAGAATATCTGGAGTAAATGTTCCTACAGGTAAAAGAGTAGAAATTGCTCTTACTTATATCTATGGAATTGGAAAATCGACAGCAAGTAAAATAATGGACGAGGCTGGAATCCCAAGATCTAGAAGAGTTAATGATTTAACAGAAGTAGAATTAGATACTTTAAGGGACTTATCTTCTAAAATAACTACTGAAGGAGATTTAAGAAGTATTATTTCTATGAATATTAAAAGACTTAGAGACTCAGGGTGTTATAGAGGAATTAGACACAGAAAAGGTTTGCCAGTAAGAGGACAAAGAACAAAAACTAATGCTAGAACACGCAAAGGTAAAAACATGGCCATTGCTAATAAAAAAACAGTTTAATATATAATTAGGGGGCATTATGGCCGGTAAAGAAACAAAAAAGAAAAAAGAAAAAAAGAATATAACTTCAGGGGTAGCTCACGTAAACTCTACCTTTAATAATACAATTATCACTATAGCAGATCATCAGGGCAATACAGTTTCATGGTCTTCTGCCGGAATGCAAGGTTTTAAAGGTTCTAGAAAATCTACTCCTTTTGCTGCGCAACTGGCTGCAGAAGATGCAGGAAGAAAAGCCCAAGAGCATGGCTTGAAGGTATTAGAAGTCAAAGTCAGTGGTCCCGGTGCAGGAAGAGAATCAGCGTTAAGAGCTCTTCAAACAATTGGATTTACAGTAACTACAATAAATGATGTTACACCTATCCCTCATAATGGATGTAGGCCTCCAAAAAGAAGAAGAGTTTAATTTTTATAAAAAAATATTCAAATAAATAAGGAATTTATAGTGTTAGAAAAAAATTGGAACGATTTAATCACACCTTCAAACGTAGTAATAACAGCTAAAGATGGAGATATAAAGGGAACTGTTGTAGCTGAACCAATTGAGAGAGGTTATGGATTAACTATAGGAAATTCTTTAAGAAGAGTTTTACTTTCATCTTTACAAGGAGCGGCTATTACTGCAATTAAAATTGAAAATGTTTTACATGAATTTTCTACTATTGCAGGAGTAAGAGAAGATGTAGTAGACCTTATTTTAAATATAAAAAATATTTCTGTTAAATCTCATATTGAAGGAACTAGTAAAGTTTCTCTGAGTGCAAAAGGGCCATGTGAAGTAACGGCTGGAATGATTCAAAGTAATGCTAATGTTGAAATTAAAAATACAGAGCTTGTAATATGCCATTTAGATAAAGATTCAGAACTTAATATAGAGTTTACCATAAATACAGGAAGAGGTTATTCTCCTGCTGCTAATAATAAGCCCGAAGATGCGCCTATAGGTTTAATTCCAATAGATGCTATTTATAGCCCAATTAAAACTGTATCGTATAAAATTGAAAATTCTAGAGTAGGTCAGGATACAGATTTTGATAGACTTTTATTAAATATAGAGACTGATGGAACAATTACTCCTGAAGATGCCACTGCTTTGGCAGCCAGAATTTTAATTGAACAAATGGGTAATTTTGTGAATTTTGAAGATCCACAGCCGGAAGTGGTAGAAGAAGAGCCTACTCCTGAAGCATTGCTCAATCCTCATTTATTAAGGAAAGTGGAAGAATTAGAGCTTTCAGTTAGGTCTGCTAATTGTCTTAAAAATGATAATATAGTTTATATTGGTGACTTAGTTCAAAAATCAGAGTCTGAAATGTTAAGAACTCCTAATTTTGGTAGAAAATCTTTAAATGAAATAAAAGAAGTGCTTACAAATATGGGTTTAAATTTAGGACAAATGATACCTGAATGGCCTCCTGAGAACTTAGAACAACTTGCTAAACAAATTGATGATCAGTTTTAATATAGGGTGTTTTAAAGAAGGAATTTAATGATGAGACATAAATTAAGCCATAGAAAATTAAATAGAACAAGTTCGCACAGAAAAGCAATGTTTGCTAATATGTCTTCTGCATTAATAAAACATGAGCAAATAAGAACTACTTTAGCAAAGGCTAAAGAACTTCGACCTATTGTGGAAAAATTAATTACTTTAGGTAAAAAAGGAAGTTTACATGCCAGAAGAAATGCAATATCTAAGTTATCTCCAGATGCTTATATAGATAAGTTGTTTGGAGAAATGGCAAAGAGATATGAGAATAGAAATGGAGGATATACTCGTATAATTAAAGATGGTAATAGATATGGCGATAGTGCTCCTATGGCTTATATAGAGCTAGTAGATAGAGATATTAATGCAAAAGGACAAGATAGTGGTCCTGTTCAGGAAACTGTTGAAGAATCTGAACAACAAGAAAAATAATAAAATTTAAGTTAATAATAAAATTTATTTTTAGTTATTATAGTTTTAATACTTATTTCTGTAAGTTATAATTGTAATTGTAAAAAGGCTAAAATATGAAAATAATTTTATCTATAATGCACTTAGTGTCAGGCATTTATTCATTAGAGTTATTCTTTAGATAATGGCTGAAAATATTAAGTTAATAGAGGTCAATAAAGAAGAATCTGGCAAAAGACTTGATAAATTTATTGCATCTAATTCTAAGAAACTATCATTTATTGCAATACAAAAATTATTACGTACTGGAAAGATTAGAATTAATAAAAAAAGAGCATTAGGTTCATATAAAATAGAAATTGGTGATGAAATTTCTATTCCAATAGACATAATTAATGCTGAAAAACCCAAATTTTATACTTTTAAAGAATTAGATAAAAATTTTAAAAATTTTGTAACTAATAGTATCTTATATATTGATGATGATTTAATAGCAGTTAATAAACCTTCAGGAATAGCAGTTCAAGGAGGCTCAAGAGTGGTAAGCCATGTTGATGGAGTTCTTGACTATTTTAGATTTAATGCACCATATCGTCCACAACTTTTACACAGAATAGACAAGTCTACTAGTGGAATATTACTCTTATCTAGAAGGCCTTCAGTAACGAGGCGTTTAACTGAAGCATTTCGTAATAGAGAGGTTAAGAAACAGTATCTAGCTATTATATATGGACATATGCCAAAAACAAAAGGTTCAATTAATGCCCCTTTAGGGAAAATAAAAATTAAAAATTATGAGAAAACAACTTTTGATTTAAATGGGAAAGATAGTAAAACTCTATATAATGTTATCTGGAAAGGCCAATATAATTCTATAAAAATATCTTTAGTAGAATTTGAGCCAGAAACAGGAAGAAAACATCAAATTAGAGCACATTGTAATCATGTTGGTTGTTCTATAATTGGGGATACGAAGTATTTAGTTAAAAATTTTAATATTAAGGGCTTAGAAGATAAAATGTTTTTACATGCTAAAGAACTAGGAGTACCAGATAAAGATGGAATTACAATTAGAATAAAGTGTCCCATGCCAAGTCATATGATGAGTGCATGTAAATTATTTAATCTTCCCAAAAAATTATTGGATATATAAATATTAATGGATCATTTAATAAAAAATATTAAAATTAATATTGTTCAAGGTGAAAAAGATAAATACCTAATAAATATAAATAATAAAAGCGTAAAAACACCTGATGGAAATTTAATTGAATTACCTAGTATAAAATTAGCAAAGATCTTATTACAAGATTATGAGTCTAGTTTTAAGGCTAAACCATTAAATATAGTCAGTCCTATTAAAATAACTAATACAGCAATAGATAAAATAAAACTCAATAATACTTTTTATATTAATGAAATAGTTGATCATTTAAATAATGATATGATTTGTTATTTTGCAAATTCGCAACTAGAATTATTAGATATTCAAAAGAAAGAATGGTTACCTCTTATTAATTATATGAAATCATCTTATAATATTGAATTGATATATACCTCAAAACTTTTTTCTATAAATCAAAAGCCAGATAGCTTATTTAAATTAAAGAATATATTAAATGAATTAAATATTTTTAAATTATCTGCTATCTATACATTATCTCAAATAACAAAATCAATTATCATTTCTTTAGCTCTTGTAAATAATAAGATCAGTGCTAAAAAGGCATTTGAATATAGTAATTTAGAGGAATTATACCAAATTTCAAAATGGGGAAAAGATGACGAGGCTTTTAATAGACTAAATGCTATAAAAGTTGATATAAGAAATATAAAAAAATATTATGATTCTGTGTAATAACAACTTTAGTTAAGGATTTCATTTTGAGGAATGTAGTAAAAGAATTAAAACAAAAGAAAGAAAAAGCGCGAATATCAGGAGGCCTTAAAAGGCAAGAAGCGCAGCATGCAAAAGGTAAATTAACAGCCCGCGAGAGAATAGAGGTCTTAGCGGATAAAGGTTCTTTTGTGGAATATGATATGTTTGTAGAACATCGGTCTACTGATTTTGGAATGGAAAAGAATAAAATTCCAGGTGATGGAGTTGTCACAGGTAATTGTAAAATTAATGGTCGACCCGTATTAATTTACAGTCAAGATTTTACTGCCTATGGAGGTTCATTAAGTGAAGCGCACGCTGAAAAAATATGTAAAATTCTTGATCAAGCAATGAAATTAGGAATACCAGTAATAGGATTAAATGATTCTGGTGGTGCTCGTATACAAGAAGGTGTTGCATCACTTGGTGGATATGCTGAAGTCTTTCAAAGAAATGTATTAGCATCAGGCTTTATTCCTCAAATATCAGTAATAATGGGGCCTTCTGCTGGAGGAGCAGTGTACTCTCCTGCAATTACAGATTTTATATTTATGGTTCGTGATTCCTCTTACATGTTTGTAACAGGACCAGATGTTGTAAAGACGGTTACTCATGAAACGGTTACTGCTGAAGAACTCGGAGGAGCAACCACGCATACAAAAAAATCTGGGGTTGCTGATTTAGCATTTGACGATGATATTACAGTCCTTGAGCAGACAAGAAGGCTTCTAGATTTTTTACCGCTTTCGAATAAAGAAAAACCTCCATTTAGAATTACTAAGGATCCCATAAATAGAAAATCGGTTAATCTCGATACTCTGATACCTGATAATGCTAACAATCCTTATGATATGAAAGAGTTAATAACCACTATTGTAGATGAGGATGACTTTTTTGAATTACAACCAGATTACGCCCAAAATATTATAATCGGTTTTGCTACAATAGCTGGTTATAGTGTTGGTATAGTTGCTAATCAACCTATGGTTTTAGCTGGCTGTTTAGATATCGATTCTTCTAGAAAAGCAGCAAGATTTGTTCGTTTTTGTGATTGTTTTAATATTCCTATAATCACCTGCGTAGATGTTCCAGGGTTTTTACCGGGTACTGCTCAAGAATATAATGGCATTATAAAACATGGGGCTAAGCTTTTATATGCTTTTGCAGAAGCAACTGTTCCAAAGATTACTTTGATTACACGTAAAGCTTATGGAGGGGCTTATGATGTAATGGCATCAAAGCATTTAAGAGGAGATATTAATTATGCCTGGCCGACGGCTGAAATAGCAGTTATGGGTGCAAAAGGGGCTGTAGAGATTATTTTCAGAGGTTCAACCGATAAAGAAATAGAAAAACAAACACAAGAATATCAGGATAAATTTGCTAACCCTTTTGTGGCGGCATCAAGAGGGTATTTGGATGATATAATTACTCCTCACAATACTAGAGAAAAAATATCTTTAGCTTTAGAATTATTAAAATCTAAAAAGCTAACTAATCCCAAAAAAAAGCACGGAAATATTCCGTTATAAATTAAAGAGATCAAATATGTTTAAAAAAATACTTATTGCTAATAGAGGCGAAATTGCTTGTAGGATTGCTAGGACATGTAAGAAGATGGGAATAAAGACTATAGGAATTTATTCTGACGCAGACAGTAATTCTCTTCATTTGGATTATATGGATGAAAAAGTGAATGTTGGTCCAGCAGACTCCTCTAATAGTTATCTTAATATAAACAATATTATTAAAGCTGCTAAAGACAATAAAGCGGATGCTGTTCACCCAGGATATGGGTTTTTATCAGAAAATGCTGAATTCTCAAAAGTACTAAAGAAAGAAAAGATTACCTTTATAGGACCCTCTATGGAGGCTATTCAATCTATGGGAGATAAAATTATTTCCAAAAGAATAGCTAAGAAAGCTGGTGTGAATATAATACCTGGTATAGATGGAGCAATAAAGAATGTTGATCTTGCTATAAAAGCAGCTAAAGAAATTGGTTATCCTGTAATGATTAAAGCCTCCGCAGGTGGTGGAGGAAAAGGAATGCGAATAGCAAATAATGAAGAAGAGCTTAAGTCAGGTTTTCAGAGTGCTAAAAATGAAGCAAAAAAGTCTTTTGGAGATGATAGAGTATTTATAGAAAAATTTATCGTTGGTCCAAGACATATTGAAATACAAATTCTAGCAGATGAATTCGGAAATATGGTTTACTTAGGGGAAAGAGAATGTTCAGTACAACGAAGACATCAAAAAGTAATTGAAGAGTCACCTAGTTCATTAGTTGATGAAGCAATGAG
>PTKH01000054.1 GCA_002937655.1 Alphaproteobacteria bacterium MarineAlpha9_Bin3
ATGGAGGGACTTGAACCCCCACGCCTTACGGCACTAGAACCTAAATCTAGCGTGTCTGCCAATTTCACCACATCCGCGATAAAAAAAATTATAATCATAGAAATAGTCTTATATATTATATAAGAAAATCTAGCTAGAGTTTAATTAAAATATTATTAATTATTATCCACAATAATCTGAGCACAAGCATCAACTATAGCCTCTTGGTCTAAAGCATAGTAATTATATAAATCTTTTAAATTGCCTGATTGACCAAATTCATCTACTCCAAGAGAAATTACTTTTCTTCCTACTGCTCCGCCTATCCATGTTAAGGTTGAAGAATGAGCATCATTAATAGTAATAATAACGCTTTCCTTACTAGTATTCTCAAATATTTTTTCAATTCTAGATTTATTATTTATACCACGAGATTTATCTTTATGCGATTGTTTCCAATTTTTGTATAATCTATCATTAGACGTAACAGATAATATTGAAATATTTATTTCATCTTCCTTCATAGTTTCTGCAGCCATTAATACTTCTGGTGCCATTACTCCAGAAAATACTATAATTAAATCGCTTTTTATTTTAGATTTCTCTAACCAATAACCCCCTGATAAAATATCCTGCTCAAGAGAAGAAGATAATTTTCTATTAATTTGATCTATATTTCTAGTAGATAGTCTTATATAGACTGAACTACCGTTTTCTTCCTGCATATAACTAAAAGTATACCTCAAAATTACTTCAAGTTCATCAGCATAAGTTGGTTCAAACATTAGAAGGTTAGGTTGTCCTATTCCAATTAAAGGTGTTATGATTGATTGATGTGCTCCGCCCTCAGGGCCCAAAGAAATTCCAGAAGGAGTCGCTACAAGTAAAAATCTAGCATCTTGATAAACTGCATAATTTAAAGCATCAAGTCCTCTAGAAATAAATGTATCATATATAGTGCCGATAGGAATTAAAGAAGCTCCAAACATTTTCTTAGACAATCCTGCTGCACCTAAAGCTAAAAATAAGTTATTTTCAGCGATACCTAGTTCAAAATGTTGTCCTTCTGGAGAAACGTGCCATTTTTGTGCTGAAACAACTTTCTCATCATGAAAGATGTCAGTTTTTTTTTCCCTATTATATATTTGTTTTTGATTAACCCACCCACCTAAATTAGTTGAAACAGTCACATCTGGAGAAAAAGTGACTATTCTTTTACTTAATTCTGAATCTTCTTTTCCAATTTCATTAATAATTCTTCCAAATACTTCTTGAGTGTTAGATGTTTTACTTTCCTTAAATTTGAACTTTTTCGAGATTTCTATTTTTTTGTCTGAAAAATTTCTATCATTATTATTATAAAAAGAGCTCTTCTTTAAAAATTTATTTACTTCATTTTTAGGAGCACTCATTCCTGAAAAAAAATCCCATTCTTCTCCTTTACTAATATTTAACTCTTTTTTAAATATCTCCATTTGTTCAATATTCATCAAACCTGCATGATTATCTTTATGCCCAGCTAAAGGTAATCCAAAACCTTTGATAGTATAAGCAATAAAACATGTTGGAATATCATCACTGTCCGCCTCCAGAAATGCTTCCAAAACTGCTTCAACATCATTTCCTGCTAAATTAGACATGGTTTCATTTAATTCTTCATCACTTAAAGTATTAATAATATTTAATGCATCTTTATGGTTTTTTAAATCATTATTAAGATGTTCTCTCCAGCCCTTACTTCCCAAATAAGATAGTGCAGAGTATAAATCATTAGGACAACTATCAATCCAATTAAGAATTAAATTACCGCCTTTAATTTTTGATAAACTTTGAAGCTTCTTTCCATATTTTAATGTGACTACTCTCCACCCCATAGAAGCAAATAATTCATCAATCTTTAAGTGAAGTTCATCAGCAACTACTGCATCAAGAGATTGTCTGTTATAATCTATTATCCACCAGCAGTTTCGAACATTTTGTTTAGCTCCCTCAAGTAATGCTTCATATATATTCCCCTCATCAAGTTCAGCATCACCTAATAAGGCAACCATTTTTCCAGATTTTTGTTTTTTAATAAAATTATGTTGATATAAATAATCTTGAATTAAAGACCCAAAAATTGTTATTGCACCTCCCAAACCAACAGATCCAGTTGAATAATCTACATCATCAGTATCTTTTGTTCTAGAAGGATAAGATTGAGCACCACCAAAACCTCGAAAATTTTTTAATTTATCTTGAGTCTGATTACCAAGTAAATACTGAATGGAATGAAATACAGGAGCAGCATGAGGTTTTACTGCAACTCTGTCTTCAGATTGTAAAATCTTAAAATATAGCGCAACCATTATTGAAACAATAGAAGCTGAAGAAGCTTGATGCCCTCCTACTTTTAAACCATCTTCAGAAATTCTAAGATTATTAGCATTATGTATCATCCATGAGGATAACCAAGAAACTTTTTTTTCTAGCTCTTTTAATAAAATTAGATCTTTATCTGATATTTGTTTTTTATTTGGAATATTTCTTAACTTATTTTTACTATTCATAAGAACCTCTTTAAAGATTTAATAGAAATAATAGCTAAAAATAAAATTATTATATTGCAAAATTTGCTAAAAAAAGTATATTTTTAGCAACAATAATAATAATAATAATAAATATATGGTATAAAATTGTGATAAAATGGATTATATAGAATATAAATTACTTAACTCATTACAAAAAAATGCTAGATTAACTAATCTTGAATTAGCTAAGCAGGTTGGATTATCTGCTTCACCCTGTTTAAGAAGAGTAAAATCTTTAGAAGAGTCAGGAGTTATAGAAGGATATTCAGCAATTATAAACCAAAATAAAGTCAACTTATCAGTAAATGTTTTTGTTCAAGTTTCATTAGAGAGACAATCTGAAGATAGACTTCACGTATTTGAAGAAAAAGTTATGGAATACAAAGAAGTTATGGAAGCATATTTAATGACCGGAGATGCAGATTATCTATTAAGAATAGTTGTAAAAGATTTGCAAGCGTATGAAAAATTCTTAAAAGATAATCTCACTAAAATTCAAGGAATTTCTAGTATAAGGTCTTATTTTTCATTAAAACAAGTTACCAGAAAATATAATTTACCTATAATTAATCCAAAATTATCTCATGAAAATTTCTGATAAATTAAATTCTTCTATTATACTAGATAAAAATAAATCTTACGAAATAGAAAAAAATTATTCAAATAGTTTTGAGCTAATGCAAAAAGCGGGACTAAATGCAGCAAAGGAAATAATAAAAAATTATAAAAAACAAAAAGTCTTAATAGTCTGCGGGATTGGAGGCAATGGAGGAGATGGCTTTACTGTTGCTAAAGATCTATTAAATAAAAAATGGCAAATAGATGTTGTTATCATTGGTAATAAAAAAAATATTAAAGGTGACGCACTTAAAGCATTAAAAAAATTAAATATTAAAACAAAAGAATTTGATGATATTGATTTAAAAAAAATTGATTTATTTGTTGATGCCCTATTTGGATTAGGTTTATCTCGAGAAATTAAAGGTAAAACAAAAAAAATTTTAGAAACAATCGATAAACATAGTTCACCAATTGTAGCTTTAGACATTCCTAGTGGAATAGAGAGCAATACAGGAAATATACTGGGGTATGCTCCTTATTGTGAATTAGTTATTACTTTTACGGCTTATAAATATGGGCATATAATACCCCCAGGTTCTGAAAAATTTAGTAGAATTAAAGTTGAAAATATTGGAATAAAAAAATCAGTGTTATCAAGCATATCTCCCAAAGTAGAAATAAACAATCCAAACCAATGGATAAAAAATATTAAATGGCCAAAAATAGATGACCATAAATATTCTAGAGGTTATAGTTTAATAATAGGTGGTTCCAAAAATATGACTGGAGCAGCAAGGTTAGCAGCTAAAGCAGCTCAAAGAGCAGGAAGTGGAATTGTCTGCGTAGCTTCAGAAAAAGAAGCAGAACAAATTTATTACATTACATTAATTTCACAGATAGTAAAAAGTTATAAAAACATAAATGAATTTAATAAAATTATTTCTGATAAAAGAATTGATTCTATTTTAATTGGTCCTGGACTGAGCATAAACCAAAAATCAATATTAAAAATAAAGAATTTATTAAAAGTAAATAAAACTACCATCTTAGATGCAGGAGCAATCTCTTGTTTTAAAGGAAAATTATATCTTTTAAAAAAGATGATATTAGGAAAAAATGTAATTATTACACCTCATGAAGGTGAACTAAGATCTATAATGCCAAATCTGGAAGGAAATTGCATTGATAAAGCCCTTCAAGCAGCATCTGAATTAAGATGTATTGTAATCTTAAAAGGGGCAAATACTGTAATTGCCTCTCCAGATAATAGAGCTCTTGTAAACAATGCTGGAGCAAAGTGGCTATCTACGGCAGGAAGTGGAGATGTTTTGGCTGGAATTATATGTGGTTTATTATCAAATAAAATGGAGTGCTTCTTAGCTTCTGCTTTCGGTGTATGGTTACATTCTGAAATTGGTAAATATTTAGGGGCAGGCTTAGTGGCAGAGGATATACCTATAAATATAAGTGTCATATATAAAAAATTATTAAAACTCTATTTGAAGTCTGGCTCCTAAAGAATTAAAGTCTTCACTTAAAGGTCCAGTAGACTCAGTATGCAGAATATTGATCATAGTTTTTGTAAAAGCTGTCATATACCAATTTATTCCCAATGTGTAAGAAGTAGCATTACCACCATCTATATTTTTATCGCTTAGATCTATCTGACTTGCTCTAAAAGCAACTTCCCACGCGCCTATTCCACCTTCCATGATAGATTTTTTTGGTTTTAAGCGCCAAAATTGAGCAAAGTAAGCATTATAATTTCTGGCATCATCTGTAAGCATATAACCTACTTGTAAAAAACCACCATTAAATTGCGGATTATCAAGAGTCTTTCTACTTACTCCTAAAATACCCCATTCACTTTGTAAAGATAGAGGACCTTCTACCATAGCAAATTCATAACCTATATAATTATAACTATCTAAATCTGATATAATTCCAGTATCTACTATAAAATCGCCACTAACAGAAGTTTCTCCTTTAGACCTAAAACGCAGAGTTGAGTCTCTTAAACCATTTGTGAATGTATTACTAGGATTAGCAGATCTATAATAACCAGTTGCGCCCAAGTGAAATGCTTTTAAACGTTCTTTATAAGGTTGCCATGCTATCCTACCGTGTAATCCCATTCCTTCATCATCAGTACTAGAATTTTTATAAGGCTCTCCATAGAGACCAAACCTTACATAATAATCATCTCCTCTGTATGTAGCAGCTGCCCCCATAGCTGGTGAACCTGCTCCATAAATAAAGGTTGCTTGAGGCATCGCAGCTTCCATAAATTGTCGTTGTGATGAAAAGTTTGAGGCATCCAACCCAACAGAGCTTCCGAATAAACCTACGAATAACCACCAAGGCTTAAAACCCCTATATATGCCCATTGCTGCTCTTAAGCCGTCGTGAGGATTATCTCCGCTGTCCGCATAATCATAAGATAAAAACCAAATCCAATCTTTTTCAGATACTCCAGCTAAAGTTAAACCTGCTCTCCTAACTATAAAACCATCCGATAAATCATTATTAGTATTATAGTTTGCTTCTTGATTATAAACTGCTGATTCCAATTGAATAAGACCCATAATACCTGCTGAATACTTTCCATCCGTCGATCTTAATTGTGGCAAAGGACCAAAAAATGCAGTTTCTGGATTATATTTTTTATTTTTAGAAGATGAAATAACATCTTCAGCTTTATTAATTGAAGATTGGGCATTTGTTTCTTTTTGAGAAGAATTTAATTTATTATCATTTTTTGAAAGATTTAAATTATCCTTTAATTCCCGAATAATTACTTCTAATTGGTCTATTCTTTCTGCCTGTGCGTCAATGACTTCTTTTTGAAGGTCTAATTGTTCCTGAATAGTATTATTGGCATATGAGTAATTTATTAATGTAAAAAAAATTATTAATAATCTTACTAAAAAAAACATTTATATTCCCCTAATTATTTTTTATTTTTATATTATTTTGCAAAAGTATTCAAATAACTATATAACATATCAGATATACCACTATAGAAAAAAACAATAATTAATATTGATTTTTCCTATAATATGTATACTATTAATTTTTTTTATTATTTAAAAGAGTGAGTTTAAAGAATGATAAGTGTTAACATTAAAAAAATTTTATTATTTTTATTTCTATCAATAGGTTTTTCTTTCCAAGTATATGGACAAGAGCAGATTGATGATATTCAA
>PTKH01000055.1 GCA_002937655.1 Alphaproteobacteria bacterium MarineAlpha9_Bin3
GCAGGAGCAGAACCAAATATTTCCGACATCATTGTTTTAGCTACACCAATAACACCAATTCCAGCAGAAACATTAAAGCATAATACTATCCATAACTGATAAAATTGTGGTGTTTTAATTGCTTGATTAATATGAACATTATTTAGTGTTTTCATCTTTGATGCTGACTCATCCTTAGATGGAGGAGTATAACCCTCAGGCAACCATCCTTCTGCAGGAACTCTGTACTGAAACGCAGCTATTATCATAATAATAAAATATACTATTCCTAAAGTTAAGAATGCGCCTCCAGCTCCAGTATTCCCAGTTCCTACTACATATACACCAGCATCTCCTGGCATAGCCATTTGTGCAGCTTCTGAAGCTGATGCAACAACTACTTCAACCTTTTCGCCTGCAACTTCTGCAAATCTACGTCCGCCTTCTGTTACTAAAGTTACAGCGGATTCAAGTCCTAAATATTCTGGTGCCTTAGCATAATAATCAAGCAGAAATTTCTTTAGAGGAGCTCCAATCATTGCACCCCCTCCAAAACCCATTATAGCCATTCCAGTAGCCATACCTCTTCTATCAGGAAACCACCTAATAAGAGTAGAAACTGGAGAAACGTATCCCAATCCTAATCCACAACCACCAAGAACGCCATATCCTAAATATATTAGCCAGAGTTGATGCGTCATTATACCTATACTACCAACTATGAAACCACCTCCCCACAAGCAGGCAGCTGTTACTCCAACACATCTTGGGCCAACATCTTCTAACCACTTACCTGCTATTGCAGCGGCAAGCCCCAAACACACAATTGCAACGGAAAAAATCCAAATAACACTACTTAGTGTCCAATCGTCGGCTGAACTAGTTACAACTCCTAATTCCTTAATTAATGCCGGATTAAAAATACTCCAAGCATAAACAGACCCTATACATAGGTGAATAGCTATTGAAGCTGGTGGTATACGCCATCTGTTATACCCCTTTGCCGCAACTATTTTATCTTTCATTAAAAATGAAAACATTCCTGACATTTATTATCTCCCCCTTGAAAAACTCAAAAATTCTAAATTAAACCATAGCTTAGCCATAAAAAAATGCAAATGCTATATTGATTAAATAATTACTCTGCTGCTATTTCTATCCTATCAACTTTTGCAGCACAAAATTTAAACTCAGGTATTTTGCCAAATGGATCTAATTGTGGATTAGTTAAAATATTTGCTGCTGCTTCATTAAAACAAAATGGCATAAATATCATTCCCTTTGGTAACTGCCAATCTTGTCTTACAGCAACTGAAACAAAACCTCTTCTTGTAGAAACCCTTACATTTTGTCCAGGTTCTATATTCATTTTTTTCATATCCACAGCATTCATACATAATATGGCATTAGGTTCAAGACCATCAAGAATCTCTGATGTTCTTGTCATTGCTCCCGTATGCCAATGCTCTAATAATCTTCCAGTAGTTAAAACTAAAGGAAATTGTTCATCAGGTATTTCTGCAGGCGATACTAACTGAGCAGGAACAATTTTTCCTCTAGTATCTTCAGTAGGATATCCATCTACAAAAATAATTTCATTTCCTGGGCGATTTATATCTTCACATGGATAGGTTACACTATGCTCTCTTTCTAATCTTTCCCAGGTTATATTGTTTAAAGATGGCATAACCATAGACATCTCTTTAAATACATCAGAAACATTTTCATATTCCCATTTCATCCCTAATGCATTTGCTAAATCAATTATAATCTTCCAATCTTCCCTTGCTTCACCTGGAGGAGTTATTGCTTTTCTTCCCATCTGGACTTGTCTATTTGTATTAGTAAATGTACCATTTTTTTCTGCAGCCGCAGATGCTGGCAAGACAACATCAGCAAACCATGCCGTTTCTGTCATAAATATATCTTGAACAACCATATGTTCTAGTTTAGCTAAACCCTCACGAGTATGATTTTGATCTGGGTCTGACATAGCAGGATTTTCACCCATCACATACATACCCTTGATATTATTTTTAATAACTTCATCTATAATTTCAACAACAGTTAAACCCTTTTTCTTATCAAGAGTCTTCCCCCAGAACTTTTCCATTTTATTATAAATATCTTTATTTTCTACTGAATTATAATCAGGATACATCATAGGAATTAAACCTGCGTCAGAAGCTCCTTGAACATTATTTTGCCCTCTTAAAGGATGCAAACCTGTTCCAGGCCTTCCAATTTGTCCAGTAATTAAAGATAAAGTTATTAAGCATCTTGCATTATCTGTCCCATGAACATGCTGAGATATACCCATACCCCAAAAAATTATTGATCTTTCAGAATTGGCATAAACTCTTGCAACTTTTCTAAGTGTAGTTGCCTCTATACCACATTTCTCTGACATTTTCTCTGGAGAAAAACCTTCAATAGATTTTTTTAGTTCTTCAAATCCTTTAGTCATAGATTGAACGTATTGCTCATCATATAACTTTTCTTCAATGATAGTATAAATTAACGCATTAAGCATAGCTACATCCATGCCAGGTTTAAATTCTAAATGTTCCCAAGCATGGCGTGACATATCATTCTTTCTTGGATCCATAATTATAACTTTTGTGCCTTTTTTTGCAGCTTGTTTAATATAAGTTGCAGCTACTGGATGATTTGTTGTTGGTCTTGCACCAATTACAATTGCGCAATCTGAGTCCTCAGTTGCCGTAAATGGAGCAGAAACTGCTCCTGAACCAACACATTCTAGCAATGCTGCAACTGAAGAAGCGTGACACAACCTAGTACAATGATCGACATTATTAGTTACAAAAGCAGTTCTTATTAATTTTTGAAATAAATAAGCTTCTTCATTTGAACCCTTTGCGGAACCAAAACCACATAAAGCAGATGAGCCATTGTATTTTAAAATATCATTAAATCCTTTAGCAGATAACTCTATAGCTTCTTCCCACGAAGCCTCTCTAAAATAATCCTGAATTTTTCTATCTTTATTATTAAGAATATGTTTGTCTTTTGGAGCATTATCTTTTCTAATTAAAGGTTTTAATAATCTTCTGTCATTATGAACATAATCAAATCCGAAACGTCCTTTAACACATAATCTTTGATTATTCGCAGGACCGTCCCTACCATCAACATGTAATATTTTATTATCTTTAACATGAACTTTAGTTTGGCAACCTACTCCGCAAAATGGACATAATGAATTTACAGTTTTATCACTATAATTAACTCTTTTACCATCTTCGTTTACCAATGATTTTTCTATTAACGCTCCTGTAGGACAAACCTGAACACATTCCCCGCATGCAACACAGCTTGAATCTCCCATACCATCATCAAAATCAAAAGTAATTTTTGATTTATGTCCTCTATAAGACATACCAATTACATCGTTAACTTGAACTTCTCTACAAGCTCTAACACATAAATTACAATTAATACAAGCATCTAAGTTTACATGCATAGCTTTGTGGGTAATATCACGCTTTACATTTTTAATTTTTGGATACTGAGATGTTTCAATATTCATATTATCTACCCATTTCCAAAATTTTGAATCAGGATCTGGATGACTTTCTCTGCAAGGTTGATCTGCAGAAAGTAGTTCAAATACAGATTTTCTGGCTGAAATTGATCTTGTAGAATCTGTACTAATTTTCATTCCTTCAGTAGGTTTTCTAATACAAGAAGCCGCTAACACCCTCTCTCCTTCAATTTCCACCATACAAGCTCTACAATTCCCATCTGACCTATAGCCAGGCTCATCTGCATGACATAAATGCGGAATATTTATATTCTCACGTTTAGAGACTTCCCATATAGTTTCATCACTATTGGCTTCTACTTTTTTATCATTAATATAAAATTTTATAATATTTTTACTCATATAATTACTATATACTATTAATTTGTTCTGGAAAATATTTTAAAATACAAGTAAGTGGATTAGCGGCAGCCTGGCCTAAACCACATATTGAGGCATCAGTCATAACATTTCCTACTTCTTTTAATAATTTTACATTCCATTCTTTTTTATTCATTAACTTTACCGCCATAGTGGTTCCATTTCTACATGGAGTACATTGACCGCAACTTTCATCTTCAAAAAATTTCATTAAGTTTAAAGCTACATCCTTCATTTTAACCTTATCGGATATAATTACAATAGCCGCAGAACCTATAAAACAACCATAATCTTGTAATGTATCAAAATCTAAAGGAATATTAGATAGCTTTGCAGGAAGAATACCCCCAGAGGCTCCTCCAGGAAGGTAAGCTATAAACTTATGACCATCTAACATTCCTCCACAATATTCATTAATTAAATCTGATACCGAGATTCCCGCAGGTGCTAATTTCACTCCTGGGTTTTTAACAAAACCAGAAACGGAAAAAGACCTTAAACCAGTTCTATTGTTCCGTCCAAAGGATAAAAACCATTTAGAGCCTTTTTCATAAATTTCCCTAAGCCAATATACAGTTTCAACATTATGAACTAAAGTTGGAAGGCCAAATACTCCGTTTTGAGCTACATATGGTGGTCTATGCCTAGGGATTCCTCTTTTTCCCTCAACAGATTCTATTAACGCAGACTCTTCCCCACAAATATAAGCTCCAGCTCCTCTCCTAACTTCGATAAAATCTTTTTTTATAATTTCTCTTTCAATTAATTTATCAACCTCTTTACGTAATATTTTTATAATTCCTGGATATTCGTCTCTCATATATATAAAACATTTTTCTGCCTCTACCATGTAGGCAGCTATTAAAGTTCCTTCAATAAATCTATGAGGATCTCTATCTAAATAATATTTATCTTTAAATGTGCCTACTTCTCCTTCATCTCCATTAATACACATCATCCTAGGGCCTTTATTAGCTTTAACAAATTCCCATTTTTTTGATGCGGGAAATCCAGCGCCACCTAATCCTCTTAGATTTGATTCTAAAATAACTTTACTAAAATCTTCATACGATACCTCTCCAGATTTAACTTTTTTATATAACTCATAACCACCATTATTAATGTAAGTTTCAAGATTGATAAAATCACTTAATACAGGCTTAAATAATTTTTTTTTAATAACATTTTCTACTTTGTCTAAAGTAGCGTTATCAACATGATTATGTTCTACTTCTAAAGCAGGCGCAAAATCACATTTTCCCATACAAGGGGCCTTTAAAACTCTAACTCTTCCTTCATATTTTTTTTCTAAATCTTTATATAATTTTTCACCTCCAAATAAACTACAAGTTAAACTCTCACAAACTCTAATTGTTGTGTCAGGAAGTTTATCATCTTTATCATCTAATATCGTAAAGTGAGCATAAAAAGATGCTACTTCATATACTTCTGCCATAGATAACTTCATAACATCCGCCAAAGCTCTTAAATGTCTTGAATATAAAAACTTGAATTTATCTTGAAGAATATGAAGATATTCAATTAAATGATCTCTTCTTATATCATACATAGGTAATATATCTTTAACTTCTTCTAAAGATATGGCATCTAATTGCCTACCTTTATCAAAAGCAAATTTCTTTCTTCTACCTTCGCCTGGTTTATATTTACTATTCATTATATCTCAATTTAAGCTTATATTTATTATTATCCAGTTAAACTTATAAGCATATTATAATATAATGCTATAACATAATAAAATTAGAATAGCCCGCGCCATATTAAGGCGCGAGCTAAAATTACACTCTAATGTGAATGTGCTGTTGCAGTAGCTTTGTATATTGCACCAGAATCTGTAGAAATATATAAAGCATTATCTGGACCCATTACTAAGCCACGGAACCTATCTGTCATACCAACAGGCATATGAATCACACTTTTCATTGCTAATCCATTGTCAGCGATATCATAGATATCAATTCTGCCTCCAGCTGGAGTATCACCAAAAGCTATACCCATAATACCAGCTACCATGCGACCTTCATAAATGCCCCAATTGCTACCTGTAAGGAATGCAGCAGAACCAGTACCTTGTGAGTAACCATTATTCTGCCAAGCTGGTGGCATTAGATCATCAAAACGAGTATCACTCATAGGAGTATATGCAGCACGTAAAGATGGATCCATTCCATCCATTTGGTTTGGCTC
The DNA here is from genome assembly GCA_002937655.1 of Alphaproteobacteria bacterium MarineAlpha9_Bin3. Lineage (GTDB taxonomy): Bacteria > Pseudomonadota > Alphaproteobacteria > TMED109 > TMED109 > TMED109. The sequence goes on from PTKH01000055.1 coordinate 6,113, forward strand.
ATATCCACAATACTTATCTGGACAAGCTCCTCTACCGCCTCTTT
>PTKH01000056.1 GCA_002937655.1 Alphaproteobacteria bacterium MarineAlpha9_Bin3
AATCTTCCATTTTTAGTAGCCATTCTTGATCTAAAGCCATGGCGTCTTGCTCTAACAAGTCTACTAGGTTGGAATGTACGTTTCATTTTATTTCTCCATCTATATTAGTCTTATACTAGTTAATCCGAATTATACTGATATATTAAAAAAATTAAAGGTGAAATTAATATCTAAGTATATATGGAAAGGTTTGTATATTATATTTATTAGATTATAGCACTATCTTTTTTAATAAAATGATATATTTGTTTAGAATGAGAAAATATTGGAAAATAATTTTATTAATAATCTTTTTATTTATTATAGCAATACTTAATTATACGGGATTCTTTTCTATAATAAATATTAACTTAATTAATCAAAATCATAACTATATTTTAAACTTTATCGAAAATAATTTTTATCTAGCCTCTCTACTTTTTGTTTTTATATATGTAATAGCAGTTATTTTTTCTATTCCTGGTGCATGGTTAATTACTGTTTCAGGTGGATATTTATTTGGATGGCAAATAGGAGGGTTTTTAGCAGTTATGGGGGCAACAATAGGAGCTTGTATTATTTTTTTAATGGCTAAAAATCTATTAAGAAATTTTTTTAGTAAAAAAATTATTAATAAAAAAAGTATTCTTAAAAAGATAGAAAATGGATTAAAGCATGATGCTTTTTATTATTTATTATTTATGAGACTTATGCCAATATTTCCTTTTGTATTTGTAAATATAGTACCTGCATTATTAGGTATTCGTTTTAATATTTATGCGGTTACTACCTTTATAGGAATAATGCCAGGAACATTTGTATATGCTTTGCTCGGGGAAGGTACCAATGAAATATTTCTTTCTGGTAATATTAGTAGCTTTGAAAGCTATGATTCTTTCAAAATAATAATAGGTTTATCAGGGTTGTCTATATTATCTCTTTTACCAATATTCATTAAATATTTAAAAATTTATAAAAAATAGCAATATGAATAATCTTATTTTTAAATCAAAAAAAAATACTACATCTGAAGAAACGGTTATATTTGTTAAAAACGTGTCTAAAAATTATGGAGATATTGAAGCAGTTAAAAATATAAGTTTTTCAGTAAAGCAATCTCGTACATTGGGATTATTGGGTAGCAATGGAGCAGGAAAAACAACAGTAATCATGATGCTAATGGGGATTCTAAAGAGTTCACTTGGAGAAATAAATATTTTAAATAAAGATATATATAAATTCAGAAATAGTATATCGAAAGAAATTAACTTTGCCTCTCCATTTGTTGAGCTCCCACATAAATTAACAGTACTTCAAAACCTTACAGTATTTGGCCATCTGTATGGAGTAAAAAATTTATCTATAAAAATAGAAAAACTATCGGTAGATTTAGATATAAAAGACCTCTTGAAGAGAAAGGTAGGAAAACTCTCTGCAGGACAGAAAACGAGAGTATCAATTGCTAAATCATTGATTAATGATCCTAAAATACTTTTTCTGGATGAACCTACAGCTTCTTTAGATCCTGATCATGCAGATTGGATTAGATCTTATCTAGAACAATACCAGAATAAAACTAGCTCAACATTCATACTTGCATCTCATAATATGCCAGAAGTAGAAAGGATGTGTGACGATGTAATTATGATGGGAAAAGGAAAAATTATAGATTATGGCACACCAAAAGATTTAATTAAGCGATATAGTAGAAAAGACCTAGAAGGAGTTTTTTTACAATTAGCTAGAAATGATAAGGTCTAATTTTATATGATTTTATTTATTAGAAGAATTTATGCAATGATACTAAGGCATATATATTTATTTATGGTTTCATGGCCGCGAGTTTTAGAATTAATATATTGGCCATTTTTAAATATGGTATTATGGGCCTTTATGAGTAAGTTTCTATCACAAAGTTCCAATGTTTTTTTATTGGCTTCAGGAGTACTAATTGCTTCAGTAATTATGTGGGATACTCTATTTAGAGGACAACTGGGCGTAACCTTATCTTTTATTGAGGAGCTTTGGTCTAGAAATTTAGGCAATATCGCTGTTTCTCCATTAAAGCCAATAGAATTAATTTTTTCGCTTATAGTAGCCAGCTTTCTAAGAACAATGATAGGGGTGGGTGGAGCAGGAATAGCAGCCTATTTTTTATTTGATTTTCAAATACCGTCTTATGGACTTGGGTTTATACTATTTTTTATTAATTTGCTAGTTATGGGCTGGGCTTTAGGTCTAGCTATTTGTGCATTATTAATACGTTTTGGCTTATCAGCCGAAACTTTTGCGTGGGCAGCATTATTTTTTATTCAGCCATTATGTGGAGTTTTCTACCCTATAAGTATTTTACCGGAATGGTTACAACCAATTTCATTGTTAATACCAGCAACTTATATATTTGAGGGTATGCGTTTAACATTTTTTGATGGAATTTTTAATATTAATTTATTATTTAAAGCTTGTTTTATAAATTTATTATATATATTCATTGGTATAAATTTATTATTATATTCATATTCTTACGCTAAGAAAAAAGGTTTATTACTAGGAAATGGAGAGTAAAAATATTGTCTGAAATTAGGTTTTGGTGGGTAAGGCATGCTCCTGTTATAGGTAATAATGGATGTTGTTACGGTAATAATGATGTTGATTGTGATGTAAGTGATATAGAGTCATATAAAATATTAGCAGATATATTACCAAAGAATTCGTATACTTATTCTTCACATTTAACAAGAACAATAAAGACGATGGAAGCCAGTATAAAAGAGGGTTTTAAATATCAAGACTACAAAATTGAAAAAAATTTTGGGGAGCAGAACCTTGGCGAATGGCAAGGCCTTAAATATGAAAAGCTAGCAGAAACTACAAAAGAGTTAAATGTGTTTCATCCAACTTGGTTATGTGACCCTAAATATTCTCCGCCTGGAGGTGAAAGCTATAACAATCTATTTAATCGAGTAAGCTCAGGTATTCAAGATATTATGGAAAGTAGAAAAGAAGGAGATATAGTCATCTTTTCTCATGGAGGGCCTATTAAAGCAGCTATAGCTCATGCTATTAAAGCTGAACCAGATTATACACTATCCTTTTGGATTGATAATTTAGCAGTAAGTAGGTTTGATTTTTTAGACGGAGTTTGTAGAGTTAGATTTATAAACCTTTTACCAAAAATAATTTACAATTCTAGTAATACTTATGAGAGGTTTATTTAAAAATGAAATCACCTTTTTTGATAGGTATAAAAAGAGGTATAGTTTTATCATTACTGTTAGTAATTTTTTGGTTAGTTTTAGATTTTTTCTATTTTAGTAAGCTAAATAACCAAAATAAAGTAAACCTTGAATCCCAGCAGCCAGCTGCTATAGGAGGTAAATTTATTTTAGCTGGTGAAGGCGGAAAACTATATAGTAATGATAGCTTCCAAGGAAAACCATTATTAATATTTTTTGGTTTTGCGTCTTGTCCTGATATTTGCCCTTATGGTTTGACAATGATTAGTAGTGTTTTAGATGAAATGGGAGAAGAAAGTCAAAAAGTTAATGCAGTTTTTGTTAGTTTAGATCCAGAAAGAGATGATTATAAAAAGGTTACAGAATTTGCAAATATTTTTCATGAAGAGATAATTGGGCTATCTGGAAGTCAAGAGCAAGTAGATAAAATAGCTCTTGCTTGGAGAGTATATAAGAAAAAAGTTTTACTAGAAGGCTCTGATTTAGGATATACAATTGATCATTCATCTTTTATATATTTAATGGATAAAAATGGAAAATATTATACTCATTTTCCTCATAATGTAGATGCAGAAGAAATATTAATAGAGTTAGATAAATTAATATAATTCAATCTTTAAATGAGGGGTCTATTTTTTCCATTAATCTCATCATAGCATTAAAAGCTAATTCCCCTTTATCAGAATTTTCAATTTCATCCGCATGTGCCTTTGCAATATTATCTGAAACTTCTATTAAACCTTCATTTGTAGATCTTGCTAAAGTTTGAATAAGACATGCCCTTTCAAGAGAATGTAATCTAATAAAAGCATGAGGAATTGTTGAGCCTACGGATAATAAACCATGATTTCTTAATATCATAACACTCTTATTACTAAGGTTATCAGATAATCTCTTACATTCTTCTGCTCTAACAGTTACACCTTCAAAATCATGATAAGCGATTTGATTAATTAATGATGTGCTATCAAAGTCTATATTTTTAATTGGGTTTTTTAAAGCGGCAGCGGCCATACCTGCTGGTGTATGAGTGTGCATAACACAATGGGCATCTTCACGAGCGGAGTGAATTGCGGAATGAATTATAAAGCCAGCTGGGTTTACAGGATATTCACTGTCCTCAACAATCTTTCCTTCTAAATCAATTTTTACGAGATTAGAAGCAGTAACTTCATCATATCTTAACCCAAAAGGGTTGATTAAAAAATGTTTTTCAGGTCCAGGAACTCTGACAGTAATATGCCCATATATTAAATAGTCCCATTTAAGGTAATTAAATATTCTATATGCTGCGGCTAACTGAACTCTAAGTTCTCTTTCACTGAAATTTTTATTTTTGGGTTTAAAATTATTCAGTTTAGTAACTTTATTATATTTTTCCATTTTACACTTTTCCCAATTACGAATATGATCAAACGCTAGCATATATAAAGACATTTATAAATAAAGAATGAAAGGTAAACCAATGGATAATAACCCATTATTTAATTTAAAAGGAAAAACAGCTGTTATCACTGGATCAAGCCGAGGTATAGGAAAGGCAATTGCTATTAGAATGGCTCAGTATGGAGCTAAAGTAATGGTTTCAAGTAGAAAAATTGATTCATGTAATAAAGTAGTAGAAGAAATTAAATCTTTAGGAGGAGAAGCTTATGCTGAAGAATGTAATATTTCTAGTAAAGAAGCTTTACAGAACCTATGCGATGTTTCTTATGAAAAATTTGGTAAAATAGATATTTTAGTTTTGAATGCAGCTTCTAATCCATATTATGGTCCTTTAGCTAAAATTACAGATGAAGCATTTGATAAAGTTATGAATAATAATGTTAAGTCTAATCTTTGGCTTTCAAATATGATTATTCCTAGAATGGCCGACGCCGGTGGTGGGAAAGTAATTGTTATTTCTTCTATAGCGGGTATAACTGGTAGCGATGTTTTAGGAGCTTATTCAATATCTAAAACAGCAGATTTAGGTTTAGTAAGATCGCTTGCTGTTGAATGGGGTCCAAAAAATGTAAATGTAAATGCATTATTACCAGGAATAATTAAAACTGATTTTGCAAGAGCGTTATGGGAAAACCCTGAAATTTTAGGAAATGTTGAAAAAAATGCACCCTTAAGACGTATAGGAAATACGGATGAGGTTGCAGGAGCGGCTATTTTATTAGCTTCAGATTCTGGAAGTTTTATAACAGGACAAACAATAGTTATGGACGGAGGTGTTACTATATCAGGTACAGCCTAATTGTATAATATTAAAGGCCTCATAAATATTTGAGGCCTTTATAAATAATAATTAACTAGCAGGATTTACTTCAAATAGTCCTGCAGCTCCTTGTCCACCACCTATACACATAGTTACGACAACAAACTTAGCTTTTCGTCTTCTACCTTCAATTAGCGCGTGACCGACTAATCTTGAGCCTGACATTCCATAGGGATGTCCAACTGCAATTGCTCCTCCATTTACATTTAAGTTTTCATTAGGAATGCCTAATTTATCTCTACAATATAAAACTTGAACAGCAAAAGCTTCATTTAATTCCCATAAATCAATATCATCCATTTTAAGATTATTGCGCTCTAAAAGTCTAGGAACAGCAAAAGCTGGTCCTATTCCCATTTCATCAGGTTCTAAACCACTTACTGCTAAACCTCTAAATGTTCCTAAAGGCTCAATATTTCTTTGTTCAGCTAGTTTTGAGTCCATTACTACGCATGCGGATGCACCGTCTGAAAGTTGACTTG
>PTKH01000057.1 GCA_002937655.1 Alphaproteobacteria bacterium MarineAlpha9_Bin3
CTCCTAAATATTCTGACAAAATTTGTTTATACGCAGTCTCGTGTCCTTGACCATTCGATTGAGTTCCAATATGTAAAGTAATATTTCCATTTTTTTCTAATATAATAGTTGCCTCTTCAGGACCTCCGCCAGAACAAGCTTCTATATAAGTTGATAAGCCAATCCCTCTAATCTTATTATTATTTTCTGACATTTTAGCCCGTTGCTCAAACCCTGACCAATCTGCATCTTTTACAGCAAGTTCCATATTACTAATAAAATCTCCTGAGTCATATGTATGATTTAATGCTGTTTTGTAAGGCATCTCTGAAGAAGGAATTAAGTTTCTCCTTCTTATTTCTATTGGTCCTAATCCAGTTTTAATTCCTGCAACGTCAACTAATCTCTCAATTACAAAGGATGCTTCTGGTCTCCCAGCTCCCCTATAAGCATCAATTGCAGGAGTATTTGTAAAAACTCCTTTTACATTTACATAAATACTAGGTGTTTTATAGCAGCCTGCTAGCATCGCTGTACCTGCTAAAGTAGGAATAAATATTGCAAAATTAGATAAATAAGCACCCATATTGGCAATTGTATCTATTTTTATTCCAAGAAAAACTCCATCTTTATCTATCGCTAATCTAGCTTTTGTAACATGATCTCTACCATGCGTGTCAGATAGAAAAGCCTCACTCCTCTCAGAAATCCATTTAACCGGTCTCCCTACTTCTTTAGATGCAAATAATGAACAAATATATTCTGGATAATTAAAAATTTTCATACCAAATCCACCACCAACATCAGTAGTTATAACTCTTAGATCATCAGGTCTTATATCTAAAACACTAGAAATTCTATCTCTAAGACTATGAACTCCTTGAGAAGAACATCGTAATTCGTATCTCATATTGGTTTTATCATAATTTGCAATTGCTCCTCTTGTCTCCATAGAATTAGGAACAATTCTATTATTAATTAGTTCGATTTCTACAATAGAGTGACTATTTTTAAAAGCCTCATCAGTTTTATCTTTATCACCCATTTCCCAATCAAAACATAAATTATTTTTAGTATTTTCCCAAACTTGAGGAGAATTATCTTTTATTGCTTCACTACACGACGCCACTGAGGGGATTTCCTCGATATCAGCAAAAATCAAATCTGCTGCATTTTTAGCTTTTTCAATGCTTTCCGCAATTACTATAGCTATCGGATCACCCACGTGTCTCACTTTATCAATTGCAATAGCAGATCTTTCAGGAGTAAACATTTCTGAGTCATCTTTATTTTTAGCTTTAAAATTAGTTGGCATATCTTTAATACCTGCTTTTTTAAGGTCTTTACCTACAAATATATTTACGACTCCTTCAGAATTCATTGCATCCTCAATATCTATACTCTTAATAATACCGTTAGATACATTAGATCTTAATACGAACATATAAGTTTGGTTTTCTAGAGAAATATCTCCTGTATAAAGCCCTTTACCTGAAATAAACCTTATATCTTCATCCCTTAAAACAGGTTGCCCAATTCCGAATTTATTCATAGTTACCTCTTTAATTTAAATTTAACAGCTCTTATTATAACATAACACTTAAAATAATTGAACTATATAGGTAATTTAATATTGAAAAAAATAAAAATAGAATTTTTACAACAATCTATAGAAGTAGAACTTGATGATACTGATACTTCGAGAAAAATTTGGGATGCATGTCCTATAAAATCTAATGTTAATATTTGGGGTAATGAAATTTATTTTGATACTTATATAAATGTAACAAAAGATGAAACGGCTAAAGATATTGTAAATTTAGGAGAGGTAGCCTTTTGGGTTGAAGGTTCTTCTATTGCAATAGGTTTTGGGCCTACGCCTATATCAAAAGCAGATGAAATTCGCTTAATAACAAAAGCAAATATTATCGGAAAAACAAGTTCAGACTTATCAATATTAAGTATGGTTAATTCTGGAGAAATTGTTATAGTAAATCGTATTTATTAAGTAGGAGATGTTTATGAATAAAAATGTGGATTTTTACTTTGACTATGGTAGCCCAGCAACTTATTTGGCTTGGACTCAGATAGATAAAATAATAAATGATGGAAAAGCGAAGCTTAATATGATTCCAATGTTGCTTGGGGGAGTTTTTAAAGAAACTGGTAATTCTTCGCCTGCTTTTATTCCAGCTAAAAGTAAATGGATGGGTAAAGATTTAAAAAAACACGCTGACTTATACGGCGTTGAGTATAATTCAAATAGTTTTTTCCCCATTAATACCCTGAATTTGATGAGAGGAGCAATAGCGGCTAAAAAAATGAATATTTTTGAAAAGTATTCAGAAGCAATTTTTACTGGCATCTGGGTTAAGGATGTGAATTTGGGAGATCTAACTATATTACAAAATTATTTAAATAAAAATGAGATTGATTCTACGCAATTATTTGATTTAGTACAGTCAGATAAAATAAAATCAGAGTTGATAGAAAATACAAAACAGGCGGTAGAAAAAGGTGTTTTTGGAGCTCCCACATTTATAGTAAATAATGAATTGATATTTGGTCAGGATAGGTTAGAATTTTTAAAAATGGCACTTAAATAAGTATTTTTTTGTTTATGTGTTGTAAAAACAGATCTGGATAACTATCTATATATGTATAATATGTAATGTTTATAATAAGGAATTATAATGAATAGTGAATTTCAAAAGAAGGCGAATTTTAAAATAGGCGAAATTGTAAAACACCGTTTATTTTCATTTAGAGGGGTTATATTTGACGTAGACCCTGAGTTTATGAACACTGAAGAATGGTATGCTTCTATTCCTGCGGATATGAGACCAAAAAAAGATCAACCATTTTATCATTTATTCGCGGAGAGTGAAGAGGGCCCTTATATAGCCTATGTTTCTCAACAAAATTTATTGAAGGACGACAGTCAAGAGCCGTGTCTTCATCCTCAAATAGATGTTATGTTTAATAATATAGGCGGAGACTATGTTCTTAAAAAAGAAAATATTCATTAGATAGAAATTTATTTTTCATCATCCATCCAAGGAGCATCAGGAGAACTGGCATCTCCTAAATCAAGTGGTTTTTTTTCGTCAGTTTCTGTTCTTCTCCATCTTAAAATATTTTTTTTTGTTATAATTTTTCCTATCAAATAGGCTAAAAATACGCACAAAATTAGTATAAGAATTCCCATAATAGGGTGATAGCTCATTTTAATTCCTTTATATTAATAATTAATATTATAAATTGTATGGAGGATAATTCAAGTTTTTAGGAGATAAAGTAAATACTTCATACCCAGAAGAAGTCACACTAATAGTATGCTCAAACTGGGCAGATAAAGATTTGTCTTTTGTTACAGCTGTCCAGCCATCTGACAATATTTTTACATCATATCTTCCAACATTAATCATAGGTTCAATTGTAAAAAACATACCTTCTTTTAGATGAATGCCTTCTTTTTTTTTTCCATAATGTAAGACACTGGGACTGTCATGAAAAACTCGTCCTATACCATGGCCACAAAAATCTCTTACAACAGAATATCCTTTTTTTTCTGCAAAGTTTTGTATAGCATAACCTATGTCCCCTATGGTTGCTCCAGGCTTCACTGCCTCTATACCTCTCCACATGGCTTCAAAAGTATTTTCTACTAATTTCATAGCTTTTATTCCTGTTTTTCCAACGCAAAACATTCTACTAGTATCCCCATGCCATCCATCCAAAATTACAGTTATATCAATATTGACAATATCTCCGTTTAAAAGAACCTTATCACCAGGTATTCCATGGCAAATTACATGATTGATAGACGTGCAAATAGATTTTGGAAAACCTTTATAATTTAATGGTGCAGGAATAGCGTTATTTTTTATAATAAAATCATAACATTTTTTATCTAAAGTATTAGTTGTTATGCCAGGTTCTACATATGGCGTAATATAATCAAGAACTTCTGCTGCAAGTTTTCCTGCTTTTCGCATTGCAGCAAAGTTTACATCATCATGTATCATTATACCCGTTTCTTGATCTACGTACATTTTTAATCCTATATTAATTGTCTTCTAATAATTGTATTTTCTTTCCTATATTTATAGCTTTACTATTTAAAGTAGTATCAATACAAATAACTTCTACTCCTGCTTTAATAGCATCATTAAATGCTTTAGCATATTCTTTATCTATATCTTCAGCAATTTTAAAAAAATTACAATCATTTCTCTGAATCAAGAAAAGCATCACAGCTCTTAAACCAGATTGAGAGACCAAAGACAATTCTTTTAAATGTTTTCTGCCTCTAGTAGTCACCGCATCAGGGAACTCTGCAACACCTTTTTTTCTCGAAAGATGGACATTTTTTATTTCCACATAACAATCCTTTTTAATTTTATCTGTTAAAAGGATATCAATTTTAGAATTTGTTCCGTATTTAACTTCTCTTTTCAAAGAATCATAATTATCAAATTCAAAAATTTCATTTTTTTGAATTGCCTCTTGAATAATTTTATTTGGGTTATGTGTATTTATTCCGATAAAAGTTTTACCTTTTTGAACTAGTTCCCAGCTCCATTTTAGTTTTCTTTTAGGGTTATCACTTTTTGATAGCCATGAGGTAACCCCCTTTTCTGTTATACCTAACATTGCCCCAGTGTTTGCGCAATGAGCTGTAACAATAGTCCCATCTTCTAAAATATGATCGCTAAAAAATCTTTTGTATCTCTTTATAAATTTAGCTTTGAAAAGTTTATTAGAGAAATCCATATAATATTATATATTATATGTTTATAAATGGTCTATAATTAATTAATATTAAAGGGATATCATGAATAATAGTCAAAAAAAATCATTGTCTTCAGCATGCATTTTAGTGATTGGTAACGAGATTTTATCTGGTCGTACAGAGGATAAGAATATTAATTTTATTGCAAAAAGGTGTGATGAAATAGGTGTAAGTATTGATGAAGTAAGAATCATACCTGATGAGATTAAAATAATTAAAGATACTGTTCTTTTTTGTCATAAAAATTTTGATTATGTGTTTACTACAGGTGGGATAGGCCCTACGCATGATGATATAACTACAGAGTGTATTGGTAGTGCTTTTAATCTTGAGGTAGAAGTCAATAAGGAGGCTCTTAAAAGATTAAAAGCACATTATAATAAATTAAAAGTCGAGCTAAACGAATCCCGCATTAAGATGGCTAAAATACCAAAAGGAGCAGAATTAATTGATAACCCAGTTTCTTCAGCACCAGGTTTTATTGTGGAAAATATATTTGTTTTGCCTGGTGTTCCAAAAATATTACAAGCCATGTTTAATGGTATAGAAGATAAAATTAGAGGTGTGACAAATATTGTATCTAAGAATATTGTTGTTTACAGTGCAGAGGGTGAAATTGCAGAATTATTAGAAAGTATACAGGGAAAATATCCAGATGTAAGTATTGGCTCTTATCCTTATTTTAGACCTCCTGATGTAGGAACTAATATTGTATTAAGGTCAATACATCAAAATTTAATTAGTGAGGCAACTATTGCAATTTGTAAAAAATTAAAGGAATATAAAATTCAGTTTGAAAAAACATAAGTTTATGGGAGGAAATTATGGGTAATACAAATTCAAATACAGTTCCAGAGAATTTAAAGAAATTAGAAGCTTTATATGAAAAGTTAGAAAGAGATCCAAATTTAGAAAAGGCATTTTTAACAAATAAAAAGAAATTTCTGGAAGATCATGGCTTCAATGAAGAGGAGGTTGATAGCTTAATTAATAATTTACAGAAAGATAGATTATCAGAATTATCTTCAGTTTTAAAAGAACAAGAAGAAAAACTTAGCTAATTATAATTTATTAAGATGGTGCCCTCAGCAGGACTTGAACCTGCACGCCAAAAGAGGCCACGGATTTTAAGTCCGTTATGTCTACCAATTC
>PTKH01000058.1 GCA_002937655.1 Alphaproteobacteria bacterium MarineAlpha9_Bin3
AACCTTCGTACTCATAAGAGGGCAGATTTACAGTCTGCTGCCTTTAACCACTCGGCCATCCCTCCTCTAAAACTTAATATGTATAGCTATACAATAGTTTAGAACATAATAAAGATTTTTGTTTAATTCAAAAATGAAAATCAATCAAATTATTTCTTAAATTAAAATTATAATTATATGGTTAAATAATAATATCATTATACAAATTTTATTATTCTAATTGTTTAATTTGATTAAATTTTTAAAGGATACTTTTCTCTGAATAATCCATTCATCTATCGCTTTATACATATTAAATTCTAATTCATAATAAACGGATCTTTTATCAGATGATGTAATTCTCTTAATTATATAACCGGCATCTATACCCTCATTAATCAAATTAATTATAGTACTTCTACTACCATATAATCTTGGAACTAAATTTATAATTTCCTCTTGTGAATGCCATTCTTCTGAATAATACTGTTTGTATAAGGTAAGATATATAATATAAGCAACAGGTGTTTTTGTAAGATAAGAAATAAATTTATTATTATCCCCCAAATATAAAGCATCCAAACTAGAATTTACAACATCTAAATTATTAATACGGCCACTATCAAATTTTTTACCATAAATAACTTTTGCACCTTTAGAGGAAGTTTTTTCATTATGAAAATCATCTCCATCAACTGATATAAAATCACCTTTTTTTAAATGATATTTTTTTTTATTTGCATCCTCTATTTTAACTTCACCATCTATAATATACATACATGCCTTAAATGGATGAACATGAAAATCTAAATCTAAATTGGGTTCTAGATTTCTAATTTCAATTGTATCATAACCAAGTTCTTTTATTCTCTTGAACTGTTTAGGATATAGAGTTTCTACTTTATTAGACATTGTTATCCTTTTTACTGTAACGATTTAAAATAAACTCTAATTTAATTACTATCTATTTTTATAGTATATTAAATTTAAATGTAAATCTTACATATATTTATTTATCCAATATCTTATTAATTTCTTCACTATTAAAGCCTGCTTCTCTTAATATTTCATGAGATTGTTCACCTAATTTAGGCTGATGACGTCTAACAGGTAATGAATCTCGGTTATATCTAAATGCAGAATCAGGAACCTCTAGCATACCCTCTGTTGGATGATTATATTCTCGGAAAAAACCTAGAGCTTTTAGATGAGGATCTTCTTTTAAGTTCTCCAATTTATTCACCACGCCAAATGGAATTTCTGCTTTTTTTAACAATTCAATCCATTCTTCATTAGTTTTTAATATTACACTCTTTCTAACTAAATTATAGAGAGTATTAATGTCTTTTGACCTAGCTTTAATAGAAGAAAATCGCTCATCTTCAGATAAGTCATTTCTACCTATAATATTAAAAAAATTAATCCATTGCTGGTTTGTATAAGGCAAAATGGAAATATAACCATCCTTAGACTTATAAGGTTTTCTATTTTCCGAAAGTGCTCTAGGGTATCCTATTTGATCCATAGGGGGAATAAAAGTTTCACCAAAATGATGCTCAATAAGAGTATACCCTACCATACCCTCAAACATAGATACTTCTAAATAACTACCTTCACCCGTTTTCAATCTTTTTATATATGCCGCTAATAAACCAGTACTTGCTAAAAGCCCTATACTCTTATCTGCCATTACAGTAGGAACAATATGAGGCTCTCCATCTCTAGCATTAAAAGTACCTGCTATTCCAGCTTGACCTTGAATTACATCATCAAATGCTGGCTGCCCGCCGTAAGGCCCATCTTCCCTATATCCATGCAATCCCACGTAAATCATTTCGGGCTTTTTTGTAAGAACGGTATCTGGATCAAAACCCAAGGAAGCAATTTTTTGAGGACGGATATTATGAACTAACACATCTGCTCCTTCAATTAATTTCCATAGCGCTTTTTTCGCTTCAGGCTTTTTTAAATTTAAAACTATGCTTCTTTTATTTCTATTTACACCAAGAAACATTGAAGACATTTTATCAGATCTATGGGGGCCTATATCTCTAGTCATATCTCCATTTGGCTCTTCAATTTTTATTATATCAGCTCCAAAATCTCCTAATACTTGAGTAGTAAAAGGACCCATTATTACCGTAGTTAAATCTAAAACTCTTAATCCCTCAAGAGGTAAAGTTTTCTTCATAATTTGAATTCCTTTAAATTTAATTTCTTTGATTAAATCGCCTACCAACTAATGCTGCAGATATATTAGTTTTTTGAATATCAATAGATCCTCCTGCTATTCCCCACCCCCAGGCATCTCTCATTTTTTGTTCAATAGGAAATTCTGTAGAATAACCATATCCGCCCATTAATTGAACGCACTTTCCTGTAACTTCTCTCGCAATTTCATTGGCAAAACATTTAGCAATAGAACTCTCCGCTATAGAAGGTAATGATTTATCAGCATTTACGACAGCCCTATATAATAATAATCTTGAAGCATCTAACTTCATCTTCATTTCTGCTAATTGAATCTGTACAGCCTGAAAATCTATAATTGGTTTTCCAAACTGTTTTCTCTCTTGAATGTATATTAATACATAATCGTATGCAGATTGAGCACAAGCTAAACTCATAGTTGTATTTCCACATCTCTCCAAATCAAAAGCTTCCATCAATTTCTTAAAACCACCTGCCGGAACAATTATATTTTTAAGAGGAATTTCTACATTATCGAAAAACATATCAGCACTTGGAACACCCCTGAAACCCATATGACTTTCAGGTTTTCCAAAAGTAAAACCATTTGAATTTTTTTCTAATAAGACAGCTCCAATGCCTTTTGCTCCTTTTTCTTCAGACATTCTACTATAAACTACATATGCATCGGCATGACCAGCTCCAGAGCACCATCTTTTTTGACCATTAAGAATTATTTTATCTTTTAACCTTTTTGCAGTAGTAGTTAAGTCTGTAAGTGCTGAACCCGCATTAGGTTCAGACATTGATACAGCTATCACCATATCTCCTGAACAAACTTTAGGTAAAATAGACTTTCTAAGCTCCTCAGAAGCAAAACTAGAAATAGCTAATGCTGGACCGAAACTAGATTCAAATATTGGAAAAGCAACGGCTATAGATACTTTTGCTATTTCCTCAAGTACTAAAACTGCTTCAAAATGACTTAATCCTGCTCCCCCATATTCCTTTGGTAAATTTACTCCTAAAAAACCTAAATCTGCATAACGTTTTAAAATTTCTCTGCTTGGCGGTTCATCTTTTCTTTCAATTTCTAATGCTATATCTTTTAATTCATTATTAGCAAATTTTCTTGCAGTTTCCTTTAAGGCACGTTGCTCTTCATTTAAATTAAAGTTCATATTATTTTCTTTCCAGAAATTAAATTAAATAATAGCATAACAAATACTTTTTATAATTCAATTATATAAAAAGTTATTTTATTTAAAATTAGTATTGGAATAATTATGAACACTGCCACACGAAAAGCTAAAGGTAAAAGACTTCAAAAGTTTGTATGTAAACTGATATTAAAATATCATACTATTTTAGAAGATAAGGATGTAAAGTCTATCAGAATGGGAAGAAAAGGAGAAGACATTCAATTATCAGAAAAAGCAAAAATATTAATACCTTATTCTATTGAGTGCAAAAACCAGGAAAAAATGAAGTATCTATGGGATGCCTACGAACAATCGTTATCAAATGCTAATCAATTAGAACCGATGGTAGTATTGAAAATAAACAATAAAAAACCTTTAGTTTTAATCGACGCAGAACATTTTTTTTGGCTACAATCAAAAATAATTAAATCAGGATAGCTATAAAAAAAACTATCCTAACTTAATTCTAGATAACATCAGATAAAAACATTTGAACTTCAAGGTCAGTTCTCATGCAACAAGATGTGATTGAATATTTATTTCTTGTTTCAAGGTCCAGTCTTTTGTCTTCTACACTTGGTTGAACAAACATTACACATTCAATAGAGTGGATAATCCCATTTTGCACATTGATATCTTGTTCAGTAATGACCATATCTTTTACGTATAGATCTTCATCTTGATATATTTTTAATATTTTTCCATCAAGGTTAACTGTTAAAGTACCAGAAGGCTTAACATTTTCTTCAGAATGTGTACCTGCAAAAACATGATTTAAAAGTAATTTCCTTAGAGCTTTTGTATTATTTTTTTCAAATAATTCATCCTTTAAAGCTTTTGGAAGTTTTTTGAATGCATCATCATTTGGGGCGTATAGAGTTCTTGGCACTTTACTTTCTTGGTTAAAAAGTTGCTGTAGTCCAGAAACTTTAATTGCAGAAATTAAAATATTATGTTGTCCAGTATTTTGTAAAGCTTGCATCATATAAGAGTTTTCTTCATGATGGCCAGCGAATGATAAAGATATTTTTGTAAATAATAGTAATATTATTAGTTTTAGTAATTTCATTGTTTTCCCCTAAGTAAATAAAATAAATATAATATTTATATGTAATTTTTAATAGTAATTTTTTATTTTTATAAAAAAACTAAATTTTATACTTAGAAAAATTATTTATGGATCATATTTAAAAACATGTCATAGTAAAAATATATGATAAAAAAAAATATGTTTAATAATAAATCAAAAAATAATAATTACTGGATAATTGGAAAACATGCAGTAGAGGCTGCATTAAATAATCCCATTAGAGTAATTTACAGACTGTGCGGAACAGAAGATAATTTTAACAAAATCAAATTTACTAGAAATAAATTAAAACCTGAAATTATGTCTAGACTTGAAGTCACTAAATTAACTAATAACAATATTCATCAAGGAATAGCTTTATTAACTAAACCACTAGAAAATAATAACTTAAATAACTTTTTAAAAAAAAACAAAAATGACACAAATACATTCATAATCTTAGATCAAATAACAGATGCACAAAATGTAGGAGCTATAATTAGATCGGCTGCAGCATTTTCTGTAACTGGAATAATAATGTTAGATAAAAATTCTCCAGCTGAAAACACTACTCTAAGTAAAGCCGCTGTAGGCACACTTGAGAAAGTACCCTTGTTTAAAGTAAATAATATTGTACAAACTATAAATCTTCTTAAAAAATATGATTTTTGGACTGTTGGGTTAGATGTACAAGCAAAAAAATCATTAAAAGAAATATCTCAAAATTCAAAAATTTTTTCAGGTAATGTAAGTTTAGTTATGGGTAATGAAAGCAAAGGAATTAGAAAACTCATAAAAAATAATTGTGATGTGACAGCTAAAATTGAAATAAAAAATTCTGTTGAGAGCCTAAATGTTTCAGTTGCATTAGCAATCAGCCTCTATGAGATAAACAGATAGTAAAAAATACATATGTACCTTGTATTTTTATATTTTTTCTATAAAAGGATTATATTATTTTGGTATAGTAATATAGATTCTTTATAATGCCGCAATAGCTCAGTTGGTAGAGCAGTTGATTTGTAATCATCAGGTCGTGGGTTCAACTCCTACTTGCGGCACCATTATTTAGAAGTTAGTATTAAAACTATTATTAATAGAGGTTATTATGGAAAAAAATATTTCAGAAAAATATTTTAAAGAAGTTAAACAAATTATTAATTTAGGATACTCTAATATTTCTCTAAAGGAAATTGAGCCTAATCTAAATACTGACTTTCATACTCATGATTTTGATGCCTATGCATGCGTAGTAAAAGGAAAATTTATTTTACACGATAATGATAAAGAATACGTTTTAAAACCAGGTGATTTTTTAGCCGTAAATGCAAATCAACTGCACTCTGAAAAGACCTCTTCTATAGGTGCAACTATTTTGTTAGGAAAGAGATATAAGAATTAAGCCCTCATGATGGAATTGGTAGACATAACGGACTTAAAATCCGTGGCCTCTTTTGGCGTGCAGGTTCAAGTCCT
>PTKH01000059.1 GCA_002937655.1 Alphaproteobacteria bacterium MarineAlpha9_Bin3
AGAATGATAAGTGTTAATATTAAAAGAATTTTATTATTTTTATTTCTATCAATAGGTTTTTCTTTCCAAGTATATGGACAAGAGCAGATTGATGATATTCAAGTTATTGGTATATCCCCTTTACCTGGCATAGAAATTAATAGAGACAAAGTACCTAACGCTAGCCAAAGTTTACGTGAAGCAGATATGGAAAGTTCTACTGGAACTACAATTGTAGATTTATTAGGAGAAAAATTAACAGGCGTTACAATTAAAGACGTACAAAATAGTCCTTTTCAGAAGAATCTTGATTATAGAGGATTTACTGCCGCTCCACTATTAGGAGAGTCTCAAGGTTTAGCTGTTTACTTAAATGGAACTAGAATTAATGAGGGATTTGGTGACACATTGCAATGGGAATTAGTTCCAGAAGCTGCATTAAAGAATATTGATTTAATGAGTTCAAATCCAGTATTTGGATTAAATGCTCTAGGCGGATCTCTAGCGCTTACAACAAAAAAAGGTATAGATTATATAAATTCAAATTTAACAAATAATCATTTTGAAGCGGGAGGTTTTGACTGGGTAAATGGTAATATAGAACTAGGTGCTGGAGATGAAAAGCAAGGATTATATGTTGCCATGGAAAGTTCCTATGATGGAGGATGGAGAGATAATAGTGCTGGTGACGTACAAAGACTATTTGTTAATTATGGAATACTAGGTGATAATTATGATTATGATTTTACCTTCATGAATGCAGACTCAAATTTAAATGGTAACGGGGTGTCTCCTACAGAATTATTAAAAGTTAGACGAGAATCTGTTTTTACTTGGCCTGATTTTACGAGTAATAAAGTTTATTTAACTGCATCTAATGCAAATTTTTATCTAAAAGATGACTCAGTTATAAATACATCTATCTACTATAGAAGACTAATTAGAGATACCATGAATGCTGACGAGTTAGATGCAGAAGAATGTGCAGAAGATAATGAGACGCATGCCGAACAACTGGAAGATGACTTTGGTACTGATGATGAACCTATATGTGGAGAAGCAGATGGAGATAATTATGAAGTTTTAATTGACCAATTTGGTAATGCTATATCTAATAATGACTCAATTAGAAAATATGGTCTTTTAAATCACTCCTCTACTATGACAGTTACATGGGGAGGTTCTGCCCAATATAATCTTAATACAAAATATTTAGACAAAATGCATAATATTATAGTTGGAGCATCCATTGATAAAACTCGTACAGCTTTTCACTCTCGAGGAGAACTAGGGCAGCTTCATAACAATAGAACAGTTACTAATTTGCATAATAGTAATGGTGGACCCATTACACTTGAAGCCATAAGAGAGCATAGTGGTTCAAGTGGAGGAAAGGAAGATGAAAACGAGAGAGGAGATGTGGGAAGTGCTCAACTGGCATCTAAAACTGATTATTATGGTATATATGTAAATGATTTATTTGATTATGATAGCAAAACTACTGTAACCCTTTCTGCAAGAGCAAATTTAGCATATGTAAAACTTTATGATCACCTAAAAACATCATTTACGAGAACAGAAACTAATACCGGAAGTCATAGATACTTTAGAGTAAATCCAGCTATTGGTGTGACACACAATTACAACGATAGCTTGGCTTTAAGAGCAAGTTATAAAGAAGCAAACAGAACTCCAGCTCCGGTAGAACTATCATGTGCGTCTCCTTCTGCTCCTTGTAGATTGCCTAATGCTTTCGTTGCTGACCCACCACTGGATCAAGTTATTACAAGAGGTGTAGAATTTGGAGCAAAAGGAAAAATAAATAACCATTATTGGGAGGCTACATATTTTCACTTCATAAATTTTGATGATATTCAGTTTGTTAGTACTGGAACAGGTAAGTCATCTGGTTACTTTAAAAACTTTGGAGAAACACAGAGAAGAGGAATAGAACTAGCATTAAATTCTCGATTTAATAATAAACTTGGAAACTTGGACCTATATTCTAATTACTCATTTTTACAAGCTACTTTTGAATCATCTCATACTTTACCAGCTGCCAACCATCCAATGAGTAATAATGACGTTGAAGCAGGAGATTATCTACCAGGAATGCCTGAACACACTTTTAAAACAGGTTTTAATCAAGAATTTTCTTCTAAGTTAAATGCTGGATTAAATATGACATACTCATCAGGAGTTTTCTTGAGAGGTGATGAATCTAATCAATTAAAGAAAACTAATCCTTATGTGGTTTTCAATGCAGATGCATCATGGAAATTAAACAAATCTTTTTCTTTCTTTGCAAGAGTGGATAATATTTTAGATTCAAAATATGAAACCATGGGAGTACTTGGAGAAGCAGAAGCTGATGAAGTTAATGTGCCTATATCAGAATTAGGTGATACAGGAAGTGGAGAAACTGCGGTAGGACCTCTTGATCCAAGATTCTATTCACCAGGAACTCCGCGCGCTATCTTTGTAGGGGTTAGGATTAATTGGTAATTTATATTAAGAGCAATATAAAACTATTAATGCTAATAAATTAAAATTATTATGGAAAATTATAATATAGATTTATTAGCATTAGTTTTAAAAGGTGGCCCAGTAATGATTTTATTATTGGGTTTATCAGTCATATCGTTGACTATAATAATTATAAAAATAATCCAATTTTATAAAGCAGATTTACATAATATTAAAAAAATTGATGCTGTCTTAGATATGATAGAAACAAATAAACTATCTAATGCTAAAAAATTACTTAATAAAATTATACATCCTGCAGCAAGAATTGTTTTAGTGACTATTGATGCTCAAAAACTACCTGAAGAAGATAAAGAAAATCAGATATCCATTGAAGGCGAAAAAGAACTAAGAAATTTAGAATATTTACTGAAACCTTTAGAAGTAATCTCTAATGTAGCTCCTCTTTTAGGTCTACTGGGAACAGTTATAGGCATGATTAACGCTTTTTCTAAGCTTGAGGAATCAGGAAGCAGAGTTGATCCTGCAATTTTAGCTGGAGGAATTTGGGAAGCCTTACTTACTACAGCATTTGGCTTAATTGTAGCTATTCCCGCTTTAGCTGCTTTTTATTGGCTAGAAGGAAGAGTAGATAAAGTAAGAGAAGATATCAGACATATAGTAATAAAAACTAATATTTTATTAAAAAATAAAAAATAATGGCACTTTTTAAAAAACAAAAAAGAAATATTGATCTAAATGTAGCTCCTTTAATAGATATAGTATTCTTATTATTAATTTTTTTTATGCTTACAAGTGAATTTACTGATTTTAAAACTATTGACATGATTTCTCCTAATCAAAGCAATACAATTATTCAAAAATCCAAACTACCTATAATTATAAATTTATCTGAAAAAGGATTAATTGAAATTGATAATGTCAGTATTGCTTTAACTGACTTACCTTTTACAATTAAAAATAAATTAAAGAATTCTGAAAATGATAAAATTGTTATCTCAACATTGAATGAGACAAAAATTAATTTATTAATTAACATCGTAGATATGATAAGAAGTTTAGGTATTGAAAATATCGCTTTAATTACTAAAGAAAATAAATGAATATATTTTATAAACCCATTAAAAAAAAGAAATTACCTAATCTAGTCCCATTGATTAACATAGTATTTTTATTATTAATATTTTTTATGTTATCTGGAACACTTGCCAAAAAAGACTTATTTTATGTAGACCCTCCAGAATCATATACTGGCTCTAATGCAGAAGCTCCCGAAATAACTATACTTATTTCAAATGATGATAAAATATCATTAGATGATAGAATTATATCTGATATTGAACTAGAAATTTATTTAACAAAGCTATTAGGAAAACAAAATATTGAAGAAGTACTTATTAAGGCAGATGGAAATGCTTCTTCAGGAACACTATCTAAAGTTATTAGAACTATTAGAAGTACTGGTATTAAAAGAGCTGCTATAGTAACTAAAAATAAAATATAATCATGCGTGATCTATCCGTTAATGTTATTGATAATAAAGTTATTTTATATAGCTTATTAATTGCAATAGTTTTCCATGCTTCCTTAATTCCATTAAGCTCTCTTATAAAATTTAAAAAATTAGAAGAATTAGAACCTAAAATTGTTCTTGAATTAATAAATGATATTAATAAGAAAGTTCCTATTAAGAATAATATCACTCCACCAGAAATTACTACACCTGAGAAAATATTAAAACCCTCTAGCATAACTCCTCCAAAAAATATGGAATTAAAACCAACAGAGAATACTACTATGCCTATCGATCTAACTGAAGATATTATTTTACCAGATAACTTAAAGCCTCTCATTAATAATAAAATTGATATCCCTAAAAATATAAAGAAACTAAAAGCAGATATCTTAATAGACAAATTACCAGACATTAATAAGCCTGAGCCAATTACATTAAACAGCAAACCTATTAAAACACTCAACAAACCAGAAATTATAGTAAATTCAATTGCATTACAGCCTAAAGTTATTACTGATAATCTCATTTCACAAAATATTAATTTACCCAAAAAACCAATAAAGCAAGAAGTTAAAGAAAAAGAAGTTAACAAACAGGAAGAAATTAAAAATGCTGAGCTTACAGTTAATGAAATCAATATTTTAGAGAATTATAAAAGTAATATTAGAACAATCATTCAGTCCTTTGCAATTAATAACTACCCTAAGAAAGATCTGAGAAGACGAAATGAAGGAATTGTACATTTAATATTTAAACTTAAAGAGGATGGCAATATTGATTATATAAATACCGGACCAAATACTAAGGCAACTGACTCACTTGTAAATGCTGCTATAGATTCTGTAAAAAAAAGTGCACCATTTGAGCAAATAAAATTATTAAAAAAAGAAAAAGAATTCGAAATTAGTATTATATACAAAATTAATTAATAAAAATATTTAGTTTTGATTATTCTTTTTCATACTATATGGTATAAAAAAACTAGAGGTACCATGAAACTAAATTTATTAATATCCCTTATATTAATTTTGACTTGTAATTCAGCTTATGCAGAAATTACAGAAGATATGAAAAAAAGAGCCAAAGAAGCTGGTATTGTCATAATGAGGGATCATGATGTTAAAAGAACTTATTATTGCAATGATCAATTTGCAAGAGAAACTCACATGAATATGCAAGTAGCTTTTAGATATAGTCAAGTCGGAGATGTAGAAAAAGCAGCTGAACTAGAGCTTATAGCAGCAAATAGAGGGCTAGAACATGCACAAGTATCGGTTGGGAAAAGATATGTCCATGGTAATGGCCTTGAACAAAATATTGTAGAAGCATATAAATTTTTTAAATTATCTGAAGATGAAACATCAAAAAATTTATATATTAAAGTAATTATGGAACACATGACTGAAGAGCAAATTAATGAAGCTGAAGAATTAGTAAAAAATTTTAAAGCTACATATCAATAAAAATTATTCATGAAATTTTGTAAAAATATTTAATTCTTCCCTTACTGTTCTTAGCTTATTTACCTCTGCACTTTGA
>PTKH01000006.1 GCA_002937655.1 Alphaproteobacteria bacterium MarineAlpha9_Bin3
AGCGGGCGAAGAGATTCGAACTCTCGACATCTTCGTTGGCAACGAAGTGCTCTACCACTGAGCTACGCCCGCATAAACTTTACTAAAATAATTTACTCATAAATAAAGTGGTTTTTATAAAAGATTTTGATATTTTGGTCAATGTTATTTGAACTCTATATATATAAGTTATATATCTAAATTTTATTTTATTTATTTAAAAAATAAAATATTATATATATATCATAATAAACTTGGATAAAATATGAACGATAATGACTCAATAATTTCTACTGAACAAACTATGGAAAACATTATAGTTGAGTCAGATACAGCTGCATTTAACAAAGATGTAATTGAAGCATCTAAGAATATTCCTGTATTAGTTGATTTTTGGGCTGACTGGTGTGCTCCTTGTAAACAACTAACTCCCATAATAGAAACATTAGTAAAATCCTATAACGGTCAAATAAAACTAGTAAAAATTGATACTGAAAAAAACCAAGAACTATCTCAGCAGCTTCAGATTCAATCTCTGCCAACAGTTTACGCTTTTTATGAAGGGCAGCCTATAGATGGTTTTTCAGGTGCCATGCCGGAAAACGAAGTAAAGAAATTTATAAATAAAGTTATTGAAGCGAGTGGTGGAAATAAATTAGAAGAATTAAAAAAAGATATAGAAGATGCAGAAAAATTATTTAATGAAGAAAATTTTGAGGCTGCTTTAACCTCATTTTCCAGTTTATTATCAGCTGAAGCTAATAATGCAACAATTATAGCAGGTTATGGAAAATGCTTATTAAAACTCGAGCGAGATAATGAAGTAGCAGAATTACTTGAAGGATTAGAGGAAGATATGCTTAATGATAAGAGTATATTAAGCCTTATTGCCTTATCTAAACTAGAAAAGAATAATAAGCTAGCAGGCGCTCCTGAAGAATTCCTTAATGATGTCAATTCAAATCCTGATAATCATGAGCTAAGATTTAAATTAGCTGAAGCATATTTAGCCTCTAATCAAAAAAGAGAGGGTTTAGATCAATTACTTATTATAGTAAAAAAAGATAGAAAATGGGAAGAGGATAAGGCTAGAAAGAAAATATTAGAACTGCTTAATGCCTTTGGAGAAGAAGATCCTATAACATCAGAAACTAGGCTTAAACTTTCATCTATAATATTTGCCTAAATATGGATAAAATTATTAATATAAAAAATTTACCAAAAGAGATACCAATATTTCCATTATCGAACTGCTTATTAATGCCCAAAGGAACTATTTCATTAAATATATTTGAGCCTAGATACATCAATATGACGGAAGATGCAATTTCAAATAACCGATATATAGGAATGATTCAACCTCGACACAAACATAATAATGAACCAGAATTATACCCTACAGGATGTGTCGGAAAAATTACTCATTTTTCAGAACTTAAAGACCAAAAGTATTTAATAGAATTAACAGGAGTTTGTAGATTTCAATTAATTAGCCATAAATTAACAGAAAGAAAATATAGAATAGCAAGTATAGATTTAGCTAACTATTCTCAAGATTTAAAAGATAATAAATTAGAATTAAATCCTTTATTAAAAGATAGTTTCCTAAATTCTCTCAAAAATTACTTTAAATCCCAAAAAATTGATGCAGACTGGCAAATTATAGAAAAAGCACCAACTAACGTTTTAATAAATTCTCTTGCTCAATCTTGTCCATTTAATAAAGAAGAAAAGCAAAAACTTTTAGAGAGCACAGATCTGGACGATTTAATCAATATAATGATAACTTTATTTAAAATATATTCAGCGGGTGAAACTAATAACCTTAATTAAGAAAAGGTATGAAATGAAAAAAAATACAAATAAAATTGATAAAAACATACTAAATCTTCTAGTTTGCCCCATCACTAAGGGACCACTTAAATATGATATAGATAAATCAGAATTAATAAGTGAAAAAGCTAAGCTAGCATTTCCTATAGAAGATGGAATTCCAATAATGTTGATTGATAAAGCGAGAAGATTAAAATAATGGAAGAAAAAAATAAATTTCAAATAAAGTCAATCATATGTAATAAAGATAAATTAAATATTGAATTTAATGATAATTATAAATCCATTATTTCTGCAGAATTGTTAAGAGTTGAAAGTCCATCAGCAGAAGTGCAAGGGCATTCGGTAAAAGAAAAAGTGACTCCTCTTAATAAAAAATATATTTCAATAATTAACATTGAAAAAGTAGGTAATTATGCAATTAGAATTATATTTGATGATGGACATGATACGGGTATATATTCATGGGTTTATTTAAGAAAAATGTCCGAACAAAATGCTGAATTATATAGAGACTATTTAGACAGAGTAAAAAAAATAAGTTGAGATCAAATTCCCATTGCATATTTCATAAAAGCTCTCTTAAGTATGGGTGTGTTGCTTACAGTTGCTAAGCCTAAACGTCTAAAAGCTTTTACGTGTGGTTTTGAATTTCTAAATAATTCATTTAATGCATGAGTTGCATTGATTAATGAGGCAACATCTACTTTTCTATACATTTCATAATCTTTTAAAAATATTTTACTTCCAATATCTAAACCTAAACCTACTCTCGCTGAACACATTTCTGAAAACTTTTCCATTCCTCTTAAAGATAAATTAAAACCTTGTCCTGCAATTGGGTGAATAGCATGAGCAGCATCACCCATAAGAACTATTCTTTCTGAAACTATATTTTTTGGCTTTATTAATTCTAGAGGAAAAGCTTTAGAATCTCCGTATAACTCTATTTTTCCAAGCCAATCAAAACAATGCCTTTCTAATTCGTAAGATATAATATTCGGGTTTTTCTTACTATCTATTAATCGATTTCTAGTAGTTTCCTCTTTGTCAGACCAAATTATAGCCGACCTATATTTTTTTTTATATTTTTTCATTGGGAGAACAGCCAAAGGTCCTCCAGGTAAGAACTTTTCTAAAGCAATATTATTATGATTTTTTTGATGTAAAATTTGTGTTACATAAGCCTCTTGATCATAAAAAGATCTATTTTCTCTAATGCCAACCATTTTTCTTACTACTGAGTTTTTTCCATCTGCTGCAACAACTAGGCTTGCCGTAATAATATTTTTATTTTCCAAAAATAGTTTTGCTGAAGATTTATCTATTTTAATATTAAGCACCTTAGACTTAATTCTTTTTACCTTACCACATTTTTTAAGATTTTTTATTCTTAGATCAATTTGCTTAATTAAATCGCAATTCTCTACTACATACCCAAGACTATTTATATCCGTTAAATTATTTTTGCTTAAATAATCTTTATAATCAAAGACTAAAGAAATAGAAGAGCTTCCATCAAGTATATTTATGCTATCAATAGCTTCGACTTTATCTTTTAAATTTTTCCAAACCCCCAAACTATCATAAAATTTCTTAGGCCCAGCTGCAATTGCTGTTGTTCTTTTATCATCTTGCATTACCTGGCTAACACTCCTTGGATCAACAATAATAACATCAAGACCTTTTTTTTGTAATGAAAGAGCGAGCGTCATACCCGCCAAAGCTCCTCCGCATATTATTATATCTGTGTGCAATTATTTTCCTTCATATAAACTGTTTATATTTCATAAATACTATGACAGTATTAAGTATGCAAATACCTGAAAATATTAAATCATTATCTGCAAGTGATATAGGACAACTTTTACATAAAAAAAAGGTTTGTCCTATAGATTTAGTAAATTTTTATTTCGATGAGATAGAATCATTTTCTAAGCCTAGTCCTTATATTTATCTAACTAAAGATAGGGCTTACAAAGAAGCCCGCTTATCTAAGAAACGTATACTAGAAGATAAGCCCCTAAGTCCATTGGATGGCGTACCCGTAGCATGGAAAGACCTTTTTGATTTTAAAGATTATATAACAACAAGCGGCTCCAAAATATTTGATAAAAGCAAACCTGCTAAGCAAGACGCGTATGCTGTGAATTTAGCAAAAAAAGCAGGCCTTATTCAATTAGGAAAGACTTCTACTGTTGAGTTTGCTCTTGGAGGAATAGGGACTAATAATAACTTTATTACACCAGAAAATGCAATTATGACAAATGAACCGCATGTACCTGGTGGTTCTTCATCAGGGTCAGGGGTAGCATTAGCTAATGGGCTTTGTGCTGCTAGTTTTGGAACAGATACTGGAGGCTCAGTTAGAATACCCTCGGCGTGGAATAAATTAGTAGGGTTAAAAACTTCAATTGGAAGAATTTCTTTAAAAGGTGTTACGCCGCTGGCTTCTTCATATGATACCGTTGGCCCCTTAACAAAAAGTATTAAAGATGCAAGTTTATTATTTTCTATATTGACTAAGAGCCATTATGCTGATTTTAAAAAAATAGATTCTAAAAAAATAAGATTACTTGTAGTTAGAGGAATGCCTTGGCTTAATGCTAATATTAAGGTCCAAAAAGCATGCGAAGAAGCTATTAATAGTTTGTCTAAATCTGGGATCAATATAATTGAAAAAAAAGTTTATGAAATAGAAGAAATGCATAATTTACTTCTAGAAAATAATGGGGGAACGACTGTAGCAGAGGCTTATTCTGAATGGAAAAGCATAGTTGAAAAACATAGTTCCTTAATGGATAAAGATGTTCTAAATAGAATGTTAATTGGAAAAAACATTACACAGCAGTCTCTAAATATAATTTATCAAGCGGAAGAAAAACTTTCAAAAAAATTGCATTTTTCAATGCATGAGTATGATGCTATTTTAATGCCTACTATTCCTATTTTACCGCCAACTATAGCGCAAGTTCAAAAAGATATGGAAACATATGACAAGTTTAACAGGCTGGCCTTAAGAAATACAAGAATTGCTAATTCTTTACGTTTATGTGCTATTACTCTTCCTCTTCCCGAAAATGTTCCAATTGGAATTATGTTATGTAAAGCATTAGGCAAAGATGAGGAGTTATTAAATGTAGCAAATGCTATATTTGATATAATTAAATAAAAAGGAGATAAAAAAGCTAAATATTACCTCCTTTTATAAAATTCAAAAACTACTAATTATAGCCTTTTTCTCCATGAATAGACGTGTCAAGCCCTTCTATTTCTTGATCATCATCAACTCTTAATCCAATAGTCTTTTTAACTATAAGCGTTATAAGCCATGTGATAATTAGGCACCATAAGCCTACAGCAATTACGCCAATTACTTGAGTTATAAATTGACTTCCGATTGTTTGATCTGATAATCCTAAACCTCCAAAAATTGGAGAACCTAAAGGTGCTGTTAATAAAATTCCTAAAACTCCTCCAATTCCATGAACAGCCATAACATCAAGAGCATCATCTATATTCCAATTATTTTTAATTATTCCACACATCTTATAGCAAATTATACCAGCTAAAACACCAATTATTAAAGCTCCTACAGGGCCTACAAAACCGGAAGCTGGTGTAATTGTTGCTAGACCTGCTATCGTGCCAGTTGCTATACCCACCAAAGTAGGTTTTCCATGAGACATCCATTCTATAAACATCCAAGTTAGTGCAGCTGTAGCAGCAGAAATATGTGTTACTGTAATAGCCATTCCTGCAGCTCCGTCGGCAGCTAACGCTGAGCCTCCATTAAATCCAAACCAACCAACCCACAATAAAGCCGCCCCTACAAAAACTAGGGCAGGATTATGCGGAGGTTTTACGTCATTTGGAAAACCTTTACGAGGCCCTAAAATTTTAGCAATTACCAAAGCTGCCATTCCACAATTAAGGTGAACAACTAATCCACCAGCGAAATCTTGCAAGCCCATTGCTGCAAGCCAACCGCCTCCCCAAATCCAATGAGTAACTGGAGCATATACAAATAGAAGCCATAGTCCTGATATCCATAAAACTGCAGAAAACTTTATTCTTTCAACAAATGCTCCTACTACTAATGCAGGCGTAATAATTGCAAAAGTCATTTGAAACATAAAAAATACATTTTCTGGAATATTACCCGCTTCAGTAGATGTCCCAACACCAGCTAAAAATGTTTTTGAAAAATCTCCAATATAAGCACCGCTTCCAGAAAAAGATAAACTATATCCTGCAATTAACCAAATTACAGACGCCATACAAGCAATAGAAAAACATTGGATTAATACCGAAATAATATTTGTTGCTTTTACCAAACCTCCATAAAATAATGCTAAGCCTGGCAATGTCATTAAAAGAACCAAAGCAGTAGAAGTTAAAATCCAAGCCGTATCTGCACCAACCATTTTACCTCCAATCTATATTAATGTAAGCTTAAAAATTACTCACTATAAAATTTTAATGTTTAAATATTAATCAAACATACTATATTTCTGTTAATTCGGCAAATTTTATAGAAAGAATTAAGATTTATATATTTATAGTGCGCTTAATAATATAGACCTATTTAAAATACACAGCTATATTAAGTAAAAATTATCAGATTAGAAAAAAAATATATGAGTTATAAATTAATTAATATTAATGAGAATTTAGAACTGCTTAATGACTACCCTTTTCAGAGGTTAAATAATCTTTTAAAAGATATACAAAAACCTAAGAAATCCTCAGAAATTATTATGTCTATAGGTGAGCCCAAACACAATCCTCCTGCATTTGTTAAAAATATTATAAATAAGAATTATGAAAAATGGGCAAAATATCCTCCTACTCTTGGTATGGAAAAATTAAATATTGCTTCTATTAACTGGCTTAATAGAAGATTTAATCTTTCCAAAAAAGTTCTAAACCATAAAGAAAATATAGTTCAATTAGCAGGAACTAGAGAAGGATTATTTAATATCGCCTTAGCTCTTAGCCCTTCTATAAAAAATAACAATAAACCAGTCATGCTTCTGCCTGATCCATTTTACCAAGTTTATGCTGGAGCGTGCAGAATTAGCGGGGCAGAGCCGGTGTTTATCGGCTCTTTAAAAAAAAATAACTTTGTACCATCTTTTTCTAATGCCAAAAAAGAAATATTAAAGAGGACATCTATTATATACATATGTTCGCCCTCAAACCCTGAAGGCGCTTCGCTAAAGTTAAAAGAGTGGGAAAATTTAATATTACTTGCTAGAAAATATGCCGCTGTATTAATTGTAGATGAATGCTATACTGATATATATTTTAAAAAACGTCCTTTAGGGGTATTAGAAGCATGCAAAAAACTAAAAACTGGCCTAGATAATATTGTTAGTTTTCACTCTCTTTCAAAGAGATCAAATGTTCCTGGAATTAGGTCAGGGTTTGCGGTTGGAGACAAATATCTTATTGAAAATTTTAAAAAACTAAGGCATTACTGTGCAGGTCAACAACCTCTTCCAATTCAAGAAGTAGCAACAGCTTTATGGAATGAAGATAGTCATTCTGAAAAAAATAGAAAATTATATACAAAAAAATTTAAACTTGCCAAAGAGATTTTTAAAAAACATAAAAATTTTTATCTTCCTGATGGAGGATTTTATATATGGCTTGAAGTAGGTAATGGCGAAAAGTTTACGAAGTTATTGTGGAAAGAAAAGGGTATAAAAGTTATGCCTGGAGCTTACTTGTCAAAACTAGATAATTCTAAAGATTATATTAGAATTGCCCTAGTTTCGAATTTTAAAGAAACTAAAACTGCCCTAGAAGGTATATATGATGTTCTCAGTAAGCATGTAAAATGAAAAACTTTAATAAAAATAATTTATCTAAAAATTCAATAGGCTTATATGCCTGGACAAAATACAAATTAATGCAGCTAATAGGCGTGCTATTTATAATGTTATCCATTTTTTTATGGTTTTCATTTTACTATTTTGATTTCCAGGACTATGGGAACCCTTATTTATCTTCATCGAAAGAGAAAATAAATTTATTAAAATTTTTAGGTTCTTGGTTTAATGGAGTTTTCACTTATTGGATAGGACAAGCATGCTGGATAATTCCTTTATTACCTTTTACCATAGGTTATAGATTATTTAATAATGAGAAAATTAAATATTTATTTTTTAAAGCAATTTTTATTTTTATTGGTTTGCTTCTGATATCCGGAGGGCTAAAAAATTTTGGTTTAGAGGGGGGGCAGTTTAGTCTATTTACATATAAAATATTCATACAAATAGAAGGTTTAATAAATATAGAAAATAAAATATTTATTATAAATCTATCAGGAATTATAATTGGTGCTTTATTAATTTTAAGTTCGTTAGATATAAGATTCCAACTTTATAATAAATTGTTGGTATTCTTTTTTAAGAATTTTTCATTATTACTTCATTTTACTTTTAAAACATTTTATAAAAATATAATATTTTTAAAATCTTTATTTATTTACAAAAAAGATATTACTAATAAAGCAACAAGCTCTAAAAAAACATTTTCTAAGAAAAAGATGCCTCATCTAGGCTCAAGAGAAGAGACGGAAAAGCAAAAAGAATTAGAACTAGAATTTCAAGAAGGCCCAGACTTTACATTACCTCATCTTGAATTATTAACGGAGCCCAAAAGAAAAAAAGAATATAAAAATAATGAAGAGCAGTTGGAAAATACAGCGAGAATGTTAGAAAATGTTTTAGATGATTTCGGAATTAGAGGGGAAATTGGTAGAATACAATCTGGCCCTGTCGTAACTAGATATGAATTAGAACCCGCACCCGGAGTAAGGTCAAGCAGAGTAATTGGTCTATCAGATGATATAGCCAGATCTATGAGCGCAGTTTCTGCAAGAGTGGCTGTTGTGCCTGGAAGAAATGCCATAGGTATTGAGCTGCCTAATGAAGATAGAGAAGTTGTTTTTCTAAGGGAAGTGCTAAGCGCCAAAGCATTTGAAGAAAAATATGATCTGCCTCTTGCATTAGGAAGAAATATTGCTGGAAGCCCCATTATTACAGATTTAGGAAAAATGCCTCATTTACTTGTAGCGGGAACTACAGGCTCAGGTAAATCGGTTGCTGTAAACGCGATGATCATCTCATTATTATATACCTTAGAACCTAATAAACTAAAATTTATAATGATAGATCCAAAAATGTTAGAATTATCTGTATATGAAAATATACCTCATCTTTTACATCCGGTAGTAACGGAGCCACATAAAGCTGTAGTGGCTTTGAAATGGGCAGTTCAAGAAATGAATAATAGGTATCGTCTTATGTCAGAGTTAGGAGTTAGAAGTATACATAGTTATAATAATAAAATTACAAAAACTAAAGAAAAAGGACAAGTTTTAACCAAGTCATTTCAAACAGGCTTTGACCCAGATACCGGAAAACCAATAATAGAAAAACATGAACTGCCATCTGAAATTCTTCCGAACATAGTTATAGTAATAGATGAAATGGCAGATCTAATGCTTTCTTCTGGAAGAGATATTGAAATGTCTATACAGGCTTTAGCCCAAAAAGCCCGAGCCGCCGGCATACATTTAATAGTAGCAACTCAGCGCCCATCCGTCGATGTTATTACAGGAACAATAAAAGCTAACCTTCCTACGCGAATTAGCTTCCAAGTTACGAGCAAAATTGACAGTAGAACAATCTTAGGAGAACAGGGAGCAGAACAATTATTAGGTAAAGGTGATATGCTTTTCATGGAGTCAGCAAGTCAAGTTCAAAGAATTCATGGGCCCTTTGTTTCTGATCAAGAGGTAGATAAAGTTGCTTCTTTTTTAAGAAGTAAAGGATCTCCTGATTATGTTTTTGAAATAACTGAAGACTTGGATGAGCAAAATGCTACATCAGAAACAGATAAATCTAATGACCCTTTATTCGATCAAGCCGTAGACTTAGTTTCAAGAGAACAAAAAGCCTCTACAAGTTTTCTTCAAAGACACCTTCAAATTGGTTATAATAGGGCAGCAAGAATAATTGATATAATGGAAGCAGAAAAAATGATCTCTCCAGCAAGCCAAACCGGTAAGCGCGAAGTTCTTCTCAATAAGAAATAAATTAAAAATGATAATAAAAAGTCAAATTTTAAAAAAAATATACGTTATATGTTTATTTTTTTTATTTTGTTTACCTAGTTATAGTTCAGATTTACAGAAAGATTTAATAACTCTTGAAAATTACCTTAATTCCTTTGAAAATATGTCATTTGTTTTTGAACAAAGTGATAATAATCAAAAAGAAATAGGATGGATGTTATTACAAAAACCAGATAAGTTAAGGATAGAATATGAAGGGGACAATGATTTAATAATAATTGCTAATACTTCTTATTTAATCTTATATAAAGCAAAAGATGATATTATAACTAGCTTATCAAATACTGGCCCGTGGAACCTTTTAACAAAAAAAAATATTAAAATTACGACCAATCTAAATGACAAGTATGCCAATGTTTATTTAGAGGCAACTAGACACTTTTCTATGAAAGAAAATAATTATATTATATATTATATTTATATGAAAGATGAAAGCGGTCAATTTAACATTCCTATTTTATTGAATACTTCTCTAAACCCCTTTAAAATAGAAGGGTGGGAAATATCTAATAACTCAGATCAAATAAGTGTTAAAGTTATTGAAGTTTTAAAGCTTAATGAAGAAATTATTAGCTCAGATATGTTTTTTTTATCTGAAAAAAATAGAGAAGAGGGGAATGTATGGCTTAGCCCTTTCAAAAAAGACAATATAATTCGAAGACCTGAATATCGGAATTAAATTCGTCAGAGTATTTTTTGTTTTAAAACATATCCGTTAGCTGTTGTTTCTAGATTAAAAATATTTTCATCATTATTATAAATTTTCTTTCTTAACCTCCATATATGCGTTTTAATGGTATTAGAATTGGCGTTTGACGAATAACCCCAAACCTGTTTAAGTAAAAAATCTTCTTTCAAGGTATTATTTAAATTTTTATATAATATTAATAATAACCTTGCTTCAAGATTAGTAAGATTAATTAAATTATTTTTTTCATCTGAAAGTGTCTTTAAATTTTGGTCAAAATTAAACTTCCCTACCTTAATTGTAGAGTTAATATTATTAAAATTTGAATTACTAAAATAGGGCATTAAAGCGTTATGCAATGTATTCTTATCTATAGGTTTTTGATAAAAATGCATAAATGAATTATATGCATTTGCTTCAGATAAATTTTCTACAACACAAAAAATTGGTATATCCACTTTAGATCTATCTTTTAAACTTTTTATGTGAATTCTTTTACCCTTATTAATAATATTTTCATCTATAAGCAAGGCTATGGTCTTGCTAGTAATTTTATCTTTTACTTCAGAATAATCCCTTATTAAAATAGCGTTGATATTAATAGAAAATATAATGGATGCCAGCGCTTCAGAAATCACACTGTCAGTACTACAAACTATAATATCAAATATTTCATTTTTAATTTTTACTATCTATATTTCTCCATCTTTGCGTTCACCAAAAATCTTAGTTCCAATCCTTATTGAGGTTGCCCCCAAATATATTGCCATTTCGAAATCTTTGCTCATGCCCATACTAATATTTTTAATATTAGATTCTTTCGCAATATTTGATAGTAAGGCAAAATAAGGTGCAGGATTTTCCCCATAAGGAGGTATAGCCATTACTCCTTTAATATTAAGCCCATACTCATTACAGTTTCTAATAAATTTTTTTGCTTCAGAAGGGCGGCATCCGTGTTTTTGTTTTTCTTCACCTATATTAACTTGAACATATATTTTTGGAAAATTTTTAGATTTGTTCATATTTTTTTTAAGCTCTACAGCTATCTTTTCTCTATCTAAAGTCTCTATAATATCAAATATTTTTATTGCATCTTTTACTTTATTTGATTGCATAGGACCTATCATATGCAAAACAGTTTTAGGGTATTGTTTTTTTATCTCTGGCCACTTTCGGATTGCTTCCTGAACTTTGTTTTCTCCAAAAGATATTTGTCCTAACATAGCTGCCTGACATATAAATGTAGACTCTATAGTCTTACTCACTGCAACTAATTTGATATTTTTTTCAGAAACTTTAGCTAATTTACAAGCATTTCTAATTTCTTCTTTTACTTTTTTTATGTTATTTAAAATTTTATTTTTTTCATTCATATATAATTCTATCTTATTTATTTGTAATATTGTTATTGTTTAAATTATTATTAACTAAATTAGTGATTAAAGAAATGATAAATAATAAATTTGTAAATACTACAAGGTCTATTTCTTTTAATTATAAAAGAAAGAAATTTTATAAAAGAAATATGAGGCCTCCATATTTATGGTTTTTTACTGATATAAAGAAAACACAACGTCCATTAACAATAATAAAAATACTGCCAAAGGAATCAGGCGTAGTTATAAGAAATTATTCTCATACTGAGCAAATTGATATACGTGAAATAAAAAAATACAGACATAGTCGAATCCTAACTATACTTGCTGCTGGTGAATATACAAAGCATAACTATGTAGATGGTGTTCATTACCCACGTTGGCTACAATCTTATAATATTAAAACTAATGTTATAAAATCAATATCTGTACATGGAGGTAAAGATATTAGAAAAAGCATTAATCTCAAGGCTAACTTGGTTTTTATTGCACCTATTTTTAAGACCACGTCTCATAAAAAACAAAATTGCCTGGGTGTAATTAAACTAGGTCTTTTAGCAAAACTATATAAAGTTCCGGTAATCGCCCTAGGGGGTATTAATGAGCATAATGTTTCCAGGCTTAAAGGCCTGCCTATTTTAGGTTGTGCCGGTATAGATGTTTTTATTAAGTAAATAGAGAAAAATATTACAAAAAGCTAGCCAAATTGTTTGTTGCATTTTTACAACATTCTTTAAAAATATTCTTTTAATTCTTTTTTTTTCATTGCTACATACTATTTACCCACGGTAATATCTATATTAAGCATTTTTGCTATAATATATTGTTCTTTGGAGGATAACTATGAACAAATTTTTAATAACTTTAGCTACTATAGTAGCTTTTGCACTAAGTAGTGTTGCACATGCTGAAATGAAAATCAGTGGCTTCTTGCAACAAATAATTGGTGCTGGAGACGAAGTAGATGGCGGTGTTACATACAAATTTAACAGATTTTCATTTGGTGCTGACACTACTATTGATAATGGTTGGACAGTAGGTGGTTCATTTGCTGCTGAATTTGGTAATATGGCCGCTGGCGGAATGTCAGGATATTTACCTACATCTAACTCAATGTACATACAAACAGATATGGCAACAGTAACAATCGGTTCTACTGGTGATGCGGTTACAAATTTAATTCCACGTATTGGTAATATGGCTCCAGGCGGCGGACATGATGCTGGTTACCAGTTCTTGTTTGACGGTGGTGCTATTGCTAATAATGGTGTTAACTATGCAGAAGCATATTATGCTATGGCTGCAAACAGAATTAATATAGCATTACCTTCAGTAAATGGTTTCAGTGTTCAAGCTACATACACACCAGACATGGGCATTAACTCAGGTTCAGGTATTAGCAGAACTGCTGCTAATGCAGATGTAAGCACTAGTCACGGTGAAACTACTCACGTAGCTGTTTCATATAGTGGTGAAATGGACGGCATGTCTTATACTATAGGTATAGGTTCTATTAATGGTAATAGTATCGGTACTTTAGGTTCAGGCACAACTTCATCAAATAATGACTTATCTTCTATTGCTGGTGCAATTAAAGTAACAATGGGTAACATTGCTATGGGTATCCATGCCTTTGATAATGGCGATAGTTGGGGTCAAAGTGAAGACGCTGATAAAGCAAGTCACTCTGGTTACACAGTAATGGCTACTTATAATATGGGTAACATTACAGTTGGTGCTGGTTTTGCACATGAAGAAAAAGCTTTAGGTACCAGAGGTGCTACAACTACGCAAGCTGGTAATTTAGTTGCAGAAGATTCTATTACAGTACTTGGTATTGGATATAACATGGGTGGTGGCGTAAGCACTAACCTTCAACTATCTAATATAGATCATACTGATGGAGATCACGCTACAACAGAAGCAGATCCTCAAGTTCTATTTGCTAATATTTCTTTAGGATTTTAATCTTAAGTAAAAATTAGTAAGTTAAACTAAATTAAAAGAGACAGTATAAAATTTTACTGTCTCTTTTTTTTTGTCTTATGTTAAACATCTGTTGATTTTCATATAGTATAGATGTAAATCTATATACTATTATATTAAGAATTTATAGGTTATAAATATATGCTTTTTAAGATTAAAAATTTATTTTTTGTATGTTTTGCAGCATTAGCTTGTTTAATTTTTACTAACAGCTGTTCTTTAGAAGATGCAGAAATAGTAAGAGCGCCTCCACCTGAAGATTTAGTAATTAAAAGAGAAAGAGAGAGAAGAGAAGCTTTAGGTGCTAAAGAAGATGATAGTTTTGTTGGGAATTTATTTAAAGACATAACTGGTTTAGGGAAAGAAAAAAAATCCTCTGGAGGAGCTGGCATAGCTGTAAATACATTTCTATGGAGGGCGTCATTAGATTCTTTATCCTTTATGCCTCTCCTCTCTGCTGATCCATTTGGAGGTGTTATTATTACTGACTGGTATTCTACTTCTCCTACCTCCAAAGAAAAATTTAAAGTTGTGGCTTACATATTAGATAAAGAATTAAGAGTAGATGCTTTAAAGGTTTCTGTTTTTAAGAGACTAAAAAATGAAGAGGGCGATTGGGTAGATTCTAAAGGCAACTCAGCTTTAAAAAATAAAGTTGAAGATGCAATTCTGACGAAAGCTAGAAAATATAAAATACAAAGTATAAAATAATTAGCCTTTATATAGAGGATTATTTCAGGAATGCAAAAGCCTTATATAGCAAAAAAGATAGAAACAAAGTGGCAAAAAGAATGGCAAAAGAAGAATGTCTATCGAGCATCTTCTAAAAATGATAAAAAGAATTACTATGTTTTGGAAATGTTTCCATATCCATCAGGAAAAATTCATATGGGCCATGTACGAGTTTATACCTTAGGAGATGTGCTTGCAAGATATAAAAGATGTTCAGGATATAATGTGCTACACCCTATGGGTTGGGATGCATTTGGTATGCCTGCCGAAAATGCCGCTTTTGAAAATAAAATACATCCCGCAGTATGGACAAAGCAAAATATAGATAACATGCGAACACAACTTAAAGCAATGGGTTTAAGTTATGATTGGGATTTAGAATTTGCCACTTGCGACCCACTATACATAGAATGCCAACAAAAAATATTTTTAGACTTTTATAAAAACAACTTGGCCTATAGGAGAAAAGCCTGGGCAAATTGGGACCCAGTTGACCAAACTGTACTTTCTAACGAACAAGTAATTGATGGGAAAGGCTGGAGATCTGGCGCAAAAGTAGAGAGAAGAAAACTGCCTCAATGGTTTTTTAAAATAACAGAGTATGCTGATGACTTGATTGATAGCTTAGATGAATTAAAAAATTGGTCCAATCAAGTAAAAGTAATGCAAAAAAATTGGATTGGAAGGTCCGAAGGACTAAAAATAGAATTTAAAATAGAAAAAATAAATAAGCAAATAGATGCGGAAAATATCGAAGTTTATACAACTAGGCCAGATACTATCTATGGAGCAAGTTTTATCGCAATAGCTCCGGATCACCCTATATCAAAATCATTAGCCGCTAGTAATAAAGAATTACAAAGATTTATATCTGAGTGCAATCAAATTGGAACATCAGAAGAAGCTCTAGAAAAAGAAGAAAAAAAAGGTTTTAATACTTTAATAAAAGTATTCCATCCCCTTGAAGAAGGAAAATTCTTGCCAGTTTATGTCGCTAACTTCGTGCTTATGAGTTACGGAACAGGCGCTATATTTGGTGTTCCTGCTCATGACCAAAGGGATTTAGATTTTGCTAATAAACTCAACTTGCCTATAAAAGTAGTAGTAAAAGACACAAGTAATAAATCTGAAAAAATAAGTAAAGTAGCTTTTACAGGTGATGGAGAAATTATAAATTCAGGTGTTCTAAATGGAATGAATACCTCGGAAGCAAAATCTCACGTAATGAATCTTATTGAAAATAAGAAAATAGGTAAGAGGTCAAAACAATTTAGACTTCATGATTGGTGTGCTTCGAGACAAAGATATTGGGGATGTCCAGTGCCCATAATTTTATGTGATGAATGCGGAATAGTACCTGTTCCTATTACTCAACTTCCTGTTTTATTACCTGAAGATGTTACTTTTGATAAAATAGGCAATCCTTTAGATTATCATGAAGATTGGAAATCTGTTAAGTGTCCTAAGTGTAATAAAAATGCAAAGAGAGAAACACAAACATTCGATACTTTTGTTGACTCTTCATGGTATGCTCTCAGATATCCAGCACCCAATTCTAAAGAACCTATTGATAAAAAAGAAATGATTAAATGGAGCCCTCCAGACCAATATGTAGGTGGAATTGAACATGCAATATTACATTTATTGTATTCTAGATTTTTTAATAGGGGGTTAAAAAAAACGAAATATGTTGATTTCGATGAGCCTTTTAAAGGTCTTTTTTGCCAAGGTATGGTTTGCCATAAAACTTTTAAAGGCCCAAATGGATGGGTAGAGCCAGAAAATGTAAGATTTAGAGGTGACAGAGCCTTTCTAAAATCTAGCAACCAAGAACTAAAAATCGGTCGATCTGAAAAAATGTCAAAATCAAAAAAAAATATCGTAGACCCTATGTCTATTATAGATAAATATGGAGCAGATACAGCAAGATTATTTATGTTATCAGACTCTCCGCCAGAAAGAGATCTTGACTGGAGTGAAAATGGCGTAGATGGTTGCTGGAAATATCTTAAAAAAATATGGGGCCATTTTCATAATTATAAGTTTACTCAGCCTAATTTTTCAATTTTAAAAGATGCTTCTGAACAGCAGAATAAAATAAGAAGAGAAATACATACCTGCATACAAAATACAACGGATAGCATAGAGTCATTTAGATACAATAGTGCAGTAGCAAGCATCAGAAAACTCTCAAATTTATTACTTAACCTAGATAATATAGACTCAAACTTAATACTAGAACAAATTATATTAGAAGGATGGCAGTCATATTTGATAATGCTATCGCCAATTACTCCGCATATTGCTGAAGAACTATGGTTGCTTATCAATAAAAAAAGCTCTATTCTGCTTCAAAAATGGCCAGAAGTTAATAGAGAGCTTCTAAAAGAACAAAAAATAAGAATGGCTATTCAAATAAATGGAAAATTAAAAAATACAATAGAAATAGAACAAAAAGAAATCAAGGATAGAGCTTTGCAAGAAAGTAAAGCTATGGCTCTAGATAACATAAAAAGTGCTACGACAAAGAAAAAGCCTAAAAAGATTATTGTAATTCCAGGTAGAGTAATTAACATTGTACTATAAGACAAAATTTTTTAAAAAACTATACATCGCCACGATGCTATTAATTTTATTAAATGCCTGTCAATTTGAGCCTGTTTATAAAAATAAAAACCTAATATCAAACTTATGTTCAATTAAAGTAAGAGAAATTAAGCCTGCGTCACAAATTTATGAAATCAATTTCAAAAATGAATTAGATTATATTCTATGTGATAAAAAAGTAGTTAGTAATGAATATATATTAGATTGGAGTATAGAAAGAAGGTTTAAAGAACTCATTAAATCGGAAACAAATTTTACAAGAAGGTTTGAAGAAACTTTAAAAATTAAATTTAATTTATTGGATACAAATAATAATATTATTTATACAGATGAAATTATGTCTAAGGGCGCTTATAATATATTGGAAGATGAAATAATAAGTACAAAAGCATCGAAAGAATCTCTAAACACTGCGATTTCCCTCAACGCGGCCAGACTTGTACTAGATAAAATTTACTTGTTTATGCGTAACAAATGAAAATTAAAAATTATGAAATAGATAACTTTTGTTCAAGTTCAAATATGAATACTCCTGCTATTTTGATTTATGGTGAGGACTACGGATTAAAAAATGAGAGGGTTTCTTTAATTACAAAAAACTATTTAAATAACTCTAAAAATATTATAGACCTTGATGTAAAGTCAATTATTTCAGATCCAGAAATTCTAACCACAGAATTAAAATCTATTTCGCTTCTTGCAGATAAAAAAGTTGTGAGAATTCGTGATGCTAATGATAAAATAAGTTCTATAATAGAAAATAATATCTTTTTTAATCCGAAAGAATGTTTATTAATCTTAATTAGCGAAAGTCTTTCGCCTAGGTCTAAACTAAGGCTTATTTTTGAAAAACATAAAGAAGCAGTAATTATACCATGTTATAGCGATGATGCGAAAAATATAATAAATATAATTGATAATATATTTAAAAAAGAAAATATTAAAATTGATATCAATGCAAAAAAATTGCTGGCCAGCTATCTGGGTGTGGACAGATTAGTAACTAAATCAGAAATTGAGAAAGCAATATTATATTCAGGCAAGACTAAAGAACTTTCTATAAATGATGTCTCTTCATTCTTGATCGATCAAGCTGCAATAAATATTGATAAGCTATATGACCTAACTTTAACTGGTCACATAAAACAAGCATATAAAGTTATTAGCAAGCTACAAAATGAGGGTATTCCAGCTATCCAAATTCTGAGGTCTTTTACAAGACAACTTCAGAACTTATATAATATTAAACAAAACATCTTGTTAAAAAATGATATTAATTTTGTTATAGATAATTTTAAGCCTCCAATTTATTTTAAAAGAAAAGATAATATTAGATCACAAATACTAAAGTGGTCTTTTTCTATGATACAAGACGCTTTAAAGCTATTAGAAAACGCGGAAATAAACTGCAAGAAAGCAAGAAGCAGTCCTAATATTATAACAAAACATACTATTATAAATATAAGCTTGTTATTAAAAAAAGCTCATTAAAGTTTTATTTTTTTTAAAAGCTCATCTAATTGTTCAACATTTTTATAAATAAAAGAGATTTTTCCTTTACCATTTTTATCAGTTATTTTTGTCTGAAGGCCCAAACTTGCCTCTAGCTCTCTTTCTAAATGTAAAATATTAATATCTGGCTCTATTTTATTATTACTTTTATCTTTTTTTTCTTCTTTAAGTAATTGTTCAACTTGCCTCGCATTTAAGCTTTTACTTATAATAATTTTTGCTAATTTTAAACAATTTTTATGCCCTATGATTGGCCTAACTTGCCCTATAGTTATTTTTTTATTTTCTAATAATTTTTGGACCTCAATCGGCAAGCTTAAGAGACGTGTAAAATTAGCTATATATGCTCTACTCCTATGCATAGTTTTTGCTAGCTCCTCTTGAGTTATAGAAAATTTCTCCATAACTCTTTTATAGCCTTTTGCTTCATCAATAGGTGATAGATTTTCTCGCTGAATATTTTCAATTAATGCAACTATTGCCACTTCATCATCTTTTAGATTTTTTATATAGACAGGTATTTTATGTAAACCCGCTATTTGGGCTGCACGCCAACGTCTTTCTCCCGCTATTATCTGCCATGACTGATTTTTACCTTTAGATTCTCTAACAACTATTGGCTGTAAAACACCTTTATCTCTTATAGAATCAGCTAATTCGTTTAAAAGTTCCATATCAAAAGATTTTCTGGGTTGTAAGGAATTAGGCTTTATTAATTCTATAGGTAAATGATCAAAAGTGTTATCTTTTTTATTAATATTAACTTCTTTCTCTTTATTCTCTTCAAATAAAGCTTCTATTCCTCTTCCTAATCCTCTTTTATTTTTTGCAGACATACTTTATCTCCTATTATTTAGCCCTTTGAATCATTTCTTTAGCGAGAGAAATATAAGCTTGGCTTCCAGTGGAATTAATATCATATAATATTGCGGGCAGCCCATGTGAGGGTGCTTCAGATAGCCTTACATTACGCGGTATTATAGTTTTAAAAACATCTTTACCAAAATATTTTATAACTTCCGCTTTAACTTCAGCGCTAATTCTATTTCTTTTATCATACATAGTTAATAAAATTCCTTCTATGTATATAGTAGTATTTAAATTTTGTTTTATTCGAGAAATGGTTTTCTTAAGATGTGACAAGCCTTCTAAAGCAAAAAACTCACATTGTAATGGTATTAATAAGGAATCTGCCGCAGTTAAAGCATTTATAGTTAATAGTCCCAATGAAGGAGGGCAATCTATAAAAATAAAATTGTATTTCTCTCTAAAAAAACTATTATATCTTGCAAGTCTTTTCATTCTATCTTTTGAGTCTACTAGTTCTACTTCTACAGCGCTTAAATCAACTGTAGCTGGAATTATATCTAAACCTGGAATCTGGGTGCTTTTTATAGATTTTTTAATATCTTTTTTCTCGCCTAGCATTTCATATGCACCAATTTCTCTATCTTTTTCTGATATGCCAAGACCTGTAGATGCGTTTCCTTGAGGATCCAAATCTATTAATAAAACAGATTTTTTTATTGCGGCCATTGAAGTTGCTATATTTATAGCCGTTGTTGTTTTACCTACGCCCCCCTTTTGGTTAGTTACAGCAATAATTTTATTCTTTTTAGGCATTTTTTTTTCTGGCCTCGTTAATGACAATGATACTACTTTTTTCTGATGTTATACTCTTAACTAATTTATAATCTATATGAAAACGTTTTTGGGCAAACAGCAACTCTTTTTTCCAATTTATGCCTTTTGGAAAGATACACACTCCATTTTTTGACAGCAAAGGTAATGAAATTTTTAATAAAGTTGATAAAGAAGAAACAGCTCTCGCAGTAACAGCAACGGCGGAATTTAAAGGCAAAGCTTCTGCCCTAATGTTATCAATGATTACATTAGCGCCTGTTTTCTTTTTTACTTCTTCTAAAAAATTGCATTTTTTAGCATTAGACTCACATAAAATAATGTCTTTTCTTCCCATAATTGCCAAAACCATTCCGGGGAAGCCTGCTCCGGAGCCAATATCATAAACAAATGACTTCTTTTTTTCTTCTGGCAACAAAGAAAACAGCTGGGCGCTATCAATAAAATGTCTTTCCCATGTATTTTTTAATGTAGAAGAGCCAATTAAATTATATTTATTTTGCCATGACTTAATTAAACCGTAATAAACTTCGAGCTTGTCTGAAACTTCTTTAGAAAAAAGAAAACAGCTAGAATCCATTATTACGCCGCCAATT
This sequence comes from Alphaproteobacteria bacterium MarineAlpha9_Bin3, assembly GCA_002937655.1. GTDB lineage: Bacteria > Pseudomonadota > Alphaproteobacteria > TMED109 > TMED109 > TMED109. The sequence goes on from PTKH01000006.1 coordinate 21,103, forward strand.
GGCGCATATATATGATTACAGCCCCTATAGCTGCAGGGGTAATGCCAGGCAAACCAGAAGCTTGGGCTATAGTTTCAGGCTTGGCATTATTTAGAACCTCTTTAGCCTCATTAGAAAGCGACCCAACACAAGAATAATCTAAATTTTTTGGTATTTTTAACTTTCTATCTTTTCTGTAAGCGTTGATGTCATTTTTTTGACGCTCAATATGTATTGCATACTGGCACTCAACCTCAAGCTGTAAAGCTATTTTAGGCTCTATTTTGCTCAGTTTAGGCCAAATTTTACATATCTCTTTAAATGTAATGTCTGGAAACGATAAAAGTTCAGTCGCAGTTCTTCTTACGCCATCTTTCCTAATATTTAAACCTTTTTTATTTCCTTCGTCTGGAGTTATGCTCAATTCCTTCAATATTTTATATGCTCTATTTATTTTATTCTTCTTTTTTTTATAGAATGCCCATCTTTTTTCTGAAACAGCACCTATTTTATAACCAAGACTTGTTAATCTTTGGTCGGCATTATCTGTTCTTAATCTTAACCTATATTCTGCCCTAGAAGTAAACATTCTATAAGGCTCTGGAGCACCTCTAGTAACTAAATCATCTATCATGACCCCTAAGTATGCTTCTGCTCTATCCAAAATAAAGGGCGGCCTTTTTAAAACTTTTAATGCTGCATTTATTCCTGCAATTATTCCTTGGCCTGCAGCCTCCTCGTAGCCAGTAGTTCCGTTGATTTGGCCCGCCAAGAATAAGCCAGGGACCTTTTTTAACTCTAGCGAAGACAAACACTCCCTTGGATCCACAAAATCATAAGCAATTGCATAACCCGGCCTTAATATTTTTGCATTTTCTAAGCCTGGCATTAGCTTTATAATATCTTCTTGAACGCCTTCTGGTAAAGATGTAGAAATTCCATTTGGGTATACTGTATCATCATTTAAGCCTTCGGGCTCTAAGAATATTTGGTGCCGGTCCCTATCAGAAAACCTCATTACCTTATCTTCTATAGAAGGGCAATATCTCGGTCCTTTGGCATCTAACTGTCCTGAATACATGGCTGATTTATTAATATTCTTTTTTATTAATTTATGAATTTTTTTATTGGTATATGTAACACAGCAGTCCACCTGTTTGTTTTTAGGTTTAAGGCTAAATTCTGAAAACATTTCTGGCATTTCATCTCCCCTCTGCTTTTCTAGTGAACCCCAATCTATAGTTTTCCTATCTAGCCTAGGAGGTGTTCCCGTTTTAAGTCTTCCCATAGATAAATCGAAAGAACGCAAATCATTAGCTAAACTAATAGAAGGAGGCTCACCAACCCTGCCTGCTGCTATAGTTTTATCCCCCATGTGAATAACTCCATTTAAAAATGTTCCTGTAGTTAATATAACCGCCTTTCCAAATATATTTCCGCCCCCCTCCAATGATATTCCTTTTATTTTGCCTTTAGCGTCTCTCAGAAAACATCCTACTGTGCCTGAAAGAACTTTTAAGCCCTTTTGTCTTTCTATTGCTTTTTGCATAGAATGACGGTATATCTTTCTATCCGCTTGACACCTAGGCCCCCTTACTGCGGCCCCTCTGCTTTTGTTTAATAAACGGAATTGAATTCCAGATTCATCAGCCACTAGGCCCATCAACCCATCTAACGCATCTATTTCTTTTACTAAATGGCCTTTGCCTATGCCTCCTATTGCTGGATTACAGGACATTTCGCCTATTTTGCTTTTGTCTTGCGTTATTAAAAGAGTTGTAACACCCATTCGTGCTGAAGCCGCGGCGGCCTCACAGCCCGCGTGCCCTCCTCCAATAACAATAACATCATAAATTGTATTTTTTTCTTTTAACATAATGTTTATTTACTATATTTTTTGAAATGTTTCACGTGAAACCTTCATTTTCCTATACAAAAACCTAAAAAAATTTCGTCTAATACATCTTCTATGTCCACTAGGCCTACTATTCTTCCCAAAGAAACAGATGCCGCCCTTGTAAAATCGGCCGAAACATCTATTTTCCCTTTCTTTGCCTCTTTTAATGCTTCCTCTAGGCTTCCTTTAGTTTCTCTTAGGTGGCTCATATGCCTTATTCTATTGGGGGCTACTGCCATGTCAGAAACAGAAGTCATGCCTTTGACCTCTTTGGATAAGCCCTCTATTAAGCGCTTAATTCCCTTCTTAGTTTTACATGAGATGCTATAGCCTTCGCCTTTATGGTAATCTTTATTTTCTATAAGATCTGCCTTATTATAAACCTTTACAATTCTGGAAAATTTGTACTCTGATGTATCTAGTGACCTTAATGCTTTAGAGGGTGAGGGGGCGCCAATAGATAATATTATATCAGCATTTTGAGCGACTTTAATAGCCCTCTGAACCCCTTCCTTCTCTATTTCGTTTTTTGTATCTCTTATGCCCGCTGTATCGTAAATAGTTACAGGCACGCCTTCTAAATTTAGTCTAGCCTCTATAGCGTCCCTCGTCGTCCCTGGGCTTGAAGACACTATTGCCCTGTCTTCATTAAGAAAAGTATTTATAAGGCTTGATTTGCCGACATTAGGCGGCCCTATTAGCACAATTGTTATTCCTCTTCTTAGTCTTTCTCCCGCCATTCCTGCTAAAAGCTCTTTTTCAATATTCTTTATTAAATTGGAAATATTTTTAATAAAATTAAAGCTATCTGCTTTTTGAGAAACATCTCCTTCATCTGAAAAATCTATCAAAGCCTCCATTTCTGCTCTCGTCTCTATTAGCTTTTGCCTCCAATCAATATATTTTTTTGATAGCTCTCCTTTTAACAGTTTTATAGACTGTGTTTTTTGTTGTTTTGTTTCTGAGGATATTAAATCTGCCAAGCCTTCTACTTCTGTTAAGTCCATTTTACCGTTTACTAAGGCTCTTTTTGTGAATTCTCCTGGTTCTGCAGCCCTTAGCCCTTTTAAAGTTGAAAAGAACAAGAAAAGATCATCAATCACAGCTATTGAGCCATGAAGATGAAATTCTGCCAAGTCTTCGCCGGTTATGCTTTCATTCTCAGGAAAAAAACAAACCAGCCCTATATCTATAATTTCGTGGTCAGTCGGCTTAAGCTTTGTCAATGTTAGCTTTCTAGGCGTGAAAATTTTAGCGCCCAAAAGGCGCATTACTTCTCTTGCTTGCGGCCCACTGACCCTTACTATTGCGATAGCTGACGGTAAAGGCCCGCTAGACAAGGCGTATATTGTTTGAGAATTGTTCATATTGCCCTCAATAATAGCTTGTTTCACGTGAAACATATATACTTATTTGTTTATTATCTATATATTATATCATATAATTAAAATTTAGGAGCAAAGTTATGCCATCAGGGTACATAGATATTACATCTTCCGATGAAAAAGGTGCGTTTAAGGCTTATTTTACTTCTCGTCCCTACCTTCCAGACCTTCCAAGGCCCCCGGGCATAGTTATTGTACAGGAAATATTTGGTATAAGCCCTTTTTTAAAAGAAATGGCAAACCGCTATGCGGCGCATGGCTTTGCTGTAATAGTGCCCGACTTATTTTGGAGACAAGGGCAATCACTTACTGAGCTTCCAGATCAATCTGAGATAGCAACAAACAAAGCTTTTGAGCTATACCAAAAATTTGATATTGAAAAAGGTGTTGATGATATTGCTGCATCTTTAAGGTGGCTTAGAGAAAACGAGAATACTTCTGGGAAGACAGCCGTTGTAGGATATTGCTTAGGCGGCCTTTTAGCCTTCTTGTCTGGCTGTCAATTAGATATAGATGCTGCAATAGGGTACTATGGTGTAGGAATAGAAAAAAACTTAAATCATGAAAACATGATTAGAAAACCGATGATGCTACATTTTGCAGAAAATGATAGCTTTGTTCCTGCAGAAACAAGAAAAGTGCTAGAAGATAATTTCGCTGACAATAATTTTGTTTCTATTCATAATTATGGTGGCTGTGACCATGGTTTTGCTAGGACTGGCGGGGGAAATTATGATAAAGCCGCAGCTGAAATTAGTGATACTCGAACATTAGCTCTTTTGAAAAAATCTTTAGCTTAAATTTGGAGAAATAGGATGAAAACAAACGGAATTAGAGTTCATAAAATTGGCGGGCCTGAAGAAATGGTTTTTGAATCATTAGATCTAGCAGCGCCAAAAGAGAATGAGGTTGTTATTAGGCAAAAAGTAATTGGCCTAAATTTTATAGATACGTATTTTAGATCAGGCCTATATCCTGCCCCTCTTCCTACTCCTATTGGTATGGAAGCAGCAGGGGTTATAGAAGAATTAGGTGCAGACGTTAATGATTTTAAAGTCGGAGATAGAGTTGCTTATGCTTCTAGGCCATTAGGTAGCTATTCCGAAGCAAGAGTCTTTCCCACAGAGAATTTAGTTAAAATTCCTGATGATATTTCAGATGAAACTGCTGCTGCTATAATGCTTAAAGGCATGACTGCTGAATATTTAATAAGAAGAACTTATAAAGTTTCTGCTGGCCAAACTGTATTATTTCATGCTGCAGCAGGTGGTGTAGGACTAATAGCCTGTCAATGGCTTAAAGCTTTAGGTGCAACTGTTATAGGCACTGTAGGGTCTAATGAAAAAGCTGAATTGGCTAAAGCCAATGGATGTGAACATACCATATTATATAAAGAAGAAAGCTTTGTTGATAGAGTTAAAGATATTACGAATGGTGCTGGTGTTCCTGTTGTATACGATAGTGTTGGAAAAGATACAGCCCTTCTTAGTCTTGATTGTCTATCACCACTAGGGCTTTTAGTTATATTTGGCAACTCTTCCGGTAATGCTCCTCCTATTGAGCCTGGGCTTCTTGCAGCTAAAGGAAGCTTATACGTAACGCGCCCAACTTTATTTAATTATAATGATACTAGAGAAAAATTAATTAATAGCGCTAATAGCGTTTTTGATGTGGTAAGAAGCGGGAAAATTTCAATAAAAATTGGTGCTAAATATGATCTTAAGGATGCAGTGCAGGCGCATAAAGATTTAGAAGGAAGAAAAACTACGGGATGTGTTTTGTTGATCCCATAATAATAACTAAGTCTTTTTTTTCTTTCTAGCTCTATAAAAATACCTTTTTACAGAAGGTCTTATTGCTATATATGTGCCGCTAATAGATAAAAATATTATTAAAAAGCTTGTAACAGTAAATATAAGCATGACAAAGGGCCCGAAAAATCTTCCGTTATGTAAATCAGCAACTAGTCTTAGAGCTTGGATGCCAGGGCCCTGAACTTGGCTTAAAAAATAATTGGCGGTTTCTATATCTGGAATAGCTAGGAAGCTCTCGTTAAATTGTCCATTGCTTTCTTCAAATAAAGCAAACTCAAGGTTTTGATCAATGGTATAAAATGTACTATTAATATCTTTTATAATAACTTTATTGTCTTTTATTCCAATGGCTTTAATTATAAAAGGAGTTTGCGCCTCTTTAATAATTTCCAAATCATAATCATTCTCTCGAATAACCATAATTAAGTTATCGCTTGAAACAAATATCAGATCATCTTTTCTTATTGCTCCATTAATGTCATTAACACCTATTTCTAAAACCATATCTGATATAATAATTTTAGTTTTGACAACTCCTATATCTTCTGTAGCTTTTACATCTGAAGGGCTATACATGCCGTATAGAGAATATATAAAGTTGTTTGTAAAGTAAGTATCTTGGAGCTTGAAAGTACTAGGATACATTAAGATAATGCCTGTTATAGACAAATGTATAATAATTAAACAAACACTAAGCCCTATGATTTTATGCAGCTTTTTAAGCATTAATATAAATTATTTACAATTTATATCTGGAACAAGGCTATTCATAGCAAGAGCTAGCCTTGTCATTTTTTCCATACTATTTACAGATAAAGTTGCACCAGCTATTCCGTCTATTCTTTTATTTAATTTAAATCCGTCTAACATATTAATTCCTATAAATTGGTCTCTAAAACTTGGGTACTTAACTTCCCAACCATGTGTTTCTCGATATACTAGAACATGTATGCTAGAAATGCGACAATTTTCAACTATAAAGCCTGCAGTAATAAGCTGGACTTTGCCAATTCTCTCTAAAATCCAAGCTGTTTTATTATCTTCACGCCAATATTTAATTCTTATTTTTTTATAATTGCTGCCCATAATTTTTTGGGCAACTTCTTTTACTTCATTCTTGAACCTAAGTCCTTTTCTTCTAGGAACGTCCTCATCAAAAGCAATCTTTAAAAATTCTTCTTTACTTAGAAGCACATCTTCTGATGAAGCATTAAAAGAAAAAAATACAGTTAATATAAATAAGATTTTTACAAAATTTCTCATAGTTTTTCTACGTACACAATAGTAAGTTTAGATTAAATTAATTTTAATATGCAATTATAATAAAAAAAGGATAGAACAGAAACTATATTAATTATTATTTTAGCCACTGTTCTATCCTCCTTTGTTCTTAGGAAGGCATTTAAATAGATTTCATATAAAATCTATTTTAGAAATTATACCCCATGCCCATATTAAAGCCTTGAACTGCTGTAGAACCGAAAGTTTTCTTTCTTTCCCAGTCTGCTTTAAGTACAGCTTGGTCTGTTAGCCACCAGTTAACACCAAATGTGCTCATAGTGATGTTATTTTTAGTTGTAGTAGCATTTTTTGTACCTGCTTTATCGTCCCACTCTTGTCTTCTAAACATTACTCCAAGACTTTGAGTTTCAGTTACGTCCCAACGATAGCTTCCTTCAGCATACCAGCCCCATTGATGATTACGGCCGTTCTCTGCACACTGATTAGCGTCAGTAAGTACTGGTGGACAATCTAGGTCCCATTGACCATAAAATGCTCTAGTACCAAAGCCTCTAGAAGGCATATAGTTTGCATGTACTGCATACATCTTACCAGTAACTTGAGGTCCTGATTGTCCCTCATTCATATCTGGCTCATAGTCCCATGAGAAACCAAGTTCTAACCCAGGATAAGCACCAGTATATCTAACAGCACCAGAATAAGCTTCTTTATTCATTGTAGCAGAACCAACTTTATCTCTACCGGCACGAATATCACCTTGAGTAGATGTTAAACTAGAGTGAACACCTGCAATTATAGTTAAATCCATATCTGGAATTACATGAGTTGCTTGAAAACCACCTTCCCAACGTGTGTTGGAACAGATTTCTTTTTCCACTACATTTCTCTCTACACCATAAAAGGTAGGAGGCTCATGTATTTCATTTGTAATACCACATGGAATTAAGAACAAACCGTATTTCATATTTGTGTTAGGTAAGCCATATTCACCCCAATTATGGTCAAGATAAGCTTGCTCAAGCTCAACTTCACCGACTTTACCTTCACCAGCTATACTATGCTCTAATTCAAACTCTGAAGCCATGCTCACAGAATCGTTAAATTGATGATTTATGAATAAAACGTATCTATGAAAGTCTATAGATCCTGAGCCGTTATTATTGTTATAATGTAATTCACCATAACCACCAACGGCAGTTTTAGTCCACCAACCAGCAGTGCCACTAGCTTCTGCACTATCTTCTAGGTCGTCTATTCTATCTTGTAAATCTTTCATTGCATCTTGTAAATCACTCATGTCATCTGCCATTGAATTAAAAGCAAACAAAGAAGCAATTAAAAACACGAACATTTTGAAAAATTTGTCCATTATCTTCTCCTTGTAATTGTTTAAAAACCTACTTAATTCTCGCAATCCCCCAAAATACTAATTTAATATTCCAATTGGGAATGAGAATCAGTATTAGTTGCACTTTTTTTTATAATGAGAATGCGAATTAGTGTCAAAGATAATTCCAACAAATCTGCCGTTTTAATTAAATGCTGTTGCAAAAATACAACAAGAAAAAAAGCAAAAAATTTCACTTTTCCATGGCAAAAATATTATTGACACTAATATTTAGTCGCATATATAATATGTACCTATTTGTTTTTATATAAAAAAAGGGAAAGAAAGATGTTTAAAATTAGGTTTGCTGTTTTAATGCCAGTATTGTTCGTGTTTTTATTTTTAGGAAAATCCGCATATACTGCAAATGAGAGCTTAAATAGTCTTGCAAAGAGCTATGCCAGTCTTGTAAGCCACTATTATGATGAAGTTGCTTTAAAAACAAAAAGCCTTCACAAATCAATTGTGCAATTTACAGAAAACCCAAATAACAGCAATTTTAACGAAGCAAAAAATAAATGGATAGAAGCCAGAATGGTTTATGGCATAACAGAAGCTTTTCGTTTTTATGGAGGACCCATTGATGGCGTTAATCAATACGGAGAAGAAGGTCCAGAAGGTTTGATAAATGCTTGGCCGTTAAATGAAGCCTATATAGATTATGTCAAGGGCAGTCCTAACGCAGGAATTGTCAACAACATGACTATAGATATAAATAAGGAAACTATTATTGCTGCAAATATGTCTGAAGATGATGCTGACGTTTCTACAGGCTGGCACGCCATAGAGTTTTTACTTTGGGGCCAGGACTTTTCTCTAGAAACAGCTGGCAAGAGAGAATATACTGATTACCTGCCTGAGAATGATACAAACAAAAGAAGAAAAGAATTTCTTCTAGCAGCAAGTAGTTTATTACTAGAGCATGTAAATTGGTTGGCTGATGAATGGTCTAAAGAAGGAGAAGGAAGAAAAAGTTTTTTAGCGAAGAATGATCCTGGCGGAGCAATTCTCACAGGTATTGCCACATTAGCGGGTTTTGAACTATCTTCTGAAAGAATAGCAACGGCGTTAGATTCAGGAGACCCTGAAGACGAGCATTCTTGTTTTAGCGACCAAACTCATAATGATGTTAAAGCAAACTTTAATGGAATTAAAAATGTTTATTTAGGAAAAGGATTAAACGGTTTAAATTTCACCCCTTCAATTTCTGAATTTGTTATGGATAAAAATATGAAATTACATGAAGATATTATGCAAGTTTTAAATAGCACGAATAATTCTATAAATAATATTACAGTTCCTTTTGACAAAATGCTTTCTGAGCCTAAAGATGGTCCTGGCAGACAAGCTGCCGAAAAAACTGTTAGCAACTTGTTAGTTCTTGCAGAAAACTTTAAGGAAGCAGGTAAAAATCTAAATTGGAACGTAATTATCGCCGAATAAATATTTTTTTTACAAGTTTAGTAATATTATTCTCTGTATTACTTTTTTTATCTATTAATAAAATTAGTAGTAAAGAATTATATGAGAATATGGATAAAGAAATATCTGTCAATAGAGAAACTAGGGAGTCTTTTGCTGCCCCTATTCCATCTTTATCATTATCCAAAATGCGTTTATTTACAGGAGGCCGGCATCTATTTCGCCGTTCATGGACTCCCGCTCCCAGCTCAGTGGAAAGCTTGGACGGTTTGGGGCCAGTGTTTAACCGTGTTAGCTGTTCCGGTTGCCATGTAAAAGATGGAAGAGGAAGACCGCCTAAAGCTGATGGGAAATTTAGATCTATGGTAATTAAGCTTTCGCTTTTGAATAACAATAAAATCTATCCAGACCCTAACTATGGCTACCAGTTAAATGATAAATCTATATTGGGGGTTCCTTTTGAGGGAAAGGCTAAAATAGAATATTCCTTAATCGATATAAAGCTAGCTGATGGAACGATCAAAAAATTGTCCGAACCATACATTACTTTTAACTCTTTATCCTTTGGTAAATTCCATGACGACACAGAGTTTTCAGGTAGAGTCGCGCCTGTTGTGTTTGGCTTAGGTCTTTTAGAAGCAATCTCCGATGAAGATATACTCAAAAAAGCAGACCCAGACGACATAGACAATGATGGAATATCGGGCCGCGTACATTATATTTTGGACGCACCAAGTAAAGAAAATATGATAGGTAAATTTGGTTGGAAAGCAACAAGAGCCACTTTACTTCATCATATAACTGGGGCAGCTTCGCAAGATATGGGCCTTACATCAAATATCTTTCCTAAGACGAACTGCACAAAAATACAAAAGTCTTGCCTGGAACAAATTAATGGGGGACAGCCAGAAATTTCAGATGCTCAAATAGAGCGCTTACTTGTTTATATGCAAACTCTAGCGCCACCAAGACAAAGAAATAAAGATGAAAATAATATTCTTGAAGGTAGAGGATTATTTAAAAAAATAGGTTGTGAAAATTGCCATACCTCTTCTTATAAAACTGGAGTTCATCCACAGCACCCTGAATTAAGCCATAGAATTATTAAGCCTTACAGTGATTTTTTACTACATGATATGGGAGAAGGTTTAGATGATGGCGTCAATGAAGACAGCGCCAAAAGTTATGAATGGAAAACTCCTCCACTATGGGGTATAGGACTTGTAAAAACAGTTAACAAGCATACTAGATTTTTACACGATGGGCGTGCAAAATCAATTGAAGAAGCCATTTTATGGCATGGGGGAGAAGGCAAAAAAGCAAAGGATAATTATATTTCCCTAAACCAAAAAAATAGGAAAAAAATATTAGACTTTCTTAACTCATTATAATCACTGATTCATGCTATCGAAAAACTCTGAATTAGTTTTTGTTCCTTTTAATTTATCAACTAAGAAGTCCATTGCGTCGCTCATGCCCATAGGGCCCAAAATTCTTCTTAACATCCACATTTTTGATAAATCCCCCTTTTCAACTAGAAGCTCTTCTTTTCGAGTTCCTGATTTTGCTATATCTATTGCAGGGAAAGTCCTCTTATCCGCAAGTTTCCTGTCAAGAACAATCTCAGAGTTACCAGTGCCTTTAAATTCCTCAAAGATAACTTCGTCCATTCTTGACCCTGTTTCAATTAATGCAGACGCTATTATAGTAAGAGAGCCTCCTCCTTCAATATTTCTTGCTGCACCAAAAAATCTTTTAGGCTTCTGAAGGGCATTAGCATCTACTCCTCCTGTTAACACTTTACCTGAGGAGGGAACTACTGTGTTATATGCTCTTCCTAATCGAGTTATAGAATCTAACAATATAACAACATCTCTTCCATGCTCTACTAATCTCTTGGCTTTTGAAATAACCATTTCTGCTACCTGAACATGTCTCATAGCGGGCTCATCAAAAGTAGATGATATAACTTCTCCTTTAACTGAGCGCTGCATATCTGTAACTTCTTCTGGCCTTTCGTCTATTAAGAGAACTAAAAGATATATTTCTGGGTGATTTTTTTCTATTGAATGTGCAATATTTTGCAATAACACTGTTTTCCCTGTTCTTGGTGGAGCTACAATTAAACCTCTTTGCCCTTTGCCTAATGGGCTTACCAGCTCAATTACCCTGCAAGAATTATCGCGATTCTTGTCTGGTTTTTCAGAATCAATTTCAAGCTTAATTCTTTCTTCAGGATATAATGGTGTTAGATTTTCAAAACGCACTTTGTGCTTTACCTTGTCAGGTGAATCAAAATTAATTTTATCTATCTTTAATAAAGCAAAGTATCTTTCTCCGTCCTTAGGTTGCCTAATTTGTCCTTCAATAGTGTCTCCCGTTCTTAAACCAAACTTTCTAACCTGAGAAGGAGAAACATAAATGTCGTCTGGACCAGGTAAATAATTACTTTCCGGAGCTCTTAAAAAACCAAACCCATCAGGAAGAATTTCGATTACGCCGTCACCGTTAATTATATCTCCATTATCTGCCAAATTTTTTAAAATAGAAAACATTAAATCTTGTTTTCTTCTATTTGATGCGTTTTCTACCCCTTTTTCTTCAGCAAAAAGGATTAGGTCTGCAGGAGACATTTGTTTAAGTTCTTTTAAGTGCATTATTAGTCCTATTATTTTAATAAATATTTTTTTAATGATTATAAAATTTAAGTGATTAAATAACTAGAATAGTTGCCTGGCTATTTTCAAGCTCGGTATTATATATTATTATAAATAATTAATAAATGTCAAAATATAAATAATTAAAATTCTATCTGCATATTTTATATTATAATTTTTTACAAAAATCATCCACTCTTTGCCAATCTGTAAAATCATATGCACCATTTAGATTTGTTGGCCCTTTAGTTACCCACATAATGAAGCATATCATAAGTCTATCTATCAAATTATATTTCTTATAATCAATTTTACCTGCAAAAACTCCAAGGTGTTTTGGTTCCCATTTAGTTATCTTTAAGAATTTTTGTATGTACGGATTATTTTTGGGCGAACTTTTATTTGTTTTACGAGCTACTACATTTACTGAGAAGAAGGCATTATCTATTTTATCTAGTAAAGTTTTATTTTCTTTTATAAACTTATAAACATTTGAACGATGTTTTCCGTATCTAATGCTTGCTCCAATAATTACAAAGTCATATTTGATAAGCTCTTCTCTACAAATATCTTCTACAGAAATAATTTTTACATTATTGCCTTTATTTAAATTTAAACGCATTCTCTCACAAATTTTTTGAGTATGTCCGTCTACACTAGAATATATTATTAAAAATTTTGTCATTACATATTCACCAATTGGAACTATGTTTTTCAACAATGTTTTTAATAAAAGAAGCATGAAGCTGAGAATTATTTAAACAAGGTATATAAGCAAAGTCTTCTCCGCCGGCTTCTATAAAAATATCTTTGTTTTCTTCATTGATTTCTTCTATAGTTTCTAAACAATCTGCGCTAAATCCAGGAGCTAAAACAATAATATTTTTTATTCCTCTCTTAGGCAGCTCTTCCATTTTATCACTAGTATAAGGTTGCAGCCATTCATCTGGTCCAAATCTAGATTGAAAAGTAGTAATATATTTTTCTTTTTTAAGTTTCAGTTTTTTAGCAACTAGTTCTGTCGTTTCTTTACAAAAGAAACCATACGGGTCTCCTTTATTCATATTTCTTTTGGGAATTCCATGATAGCTAAAAACTATTTTTTGCGGTTTTTTAATTTTTATCTGTTTTTTTAAAGATTCTGCAATAGCTTCCACGTAACCCGCATCTTTATGATAGCCATTAATAAAGATAAGGCTAGGAACCCATCTCCATTTTTTTAAAACATTTGTTACGGCATCAAAAACACTTCCGCTAGTAGTCCCAGAATATTGAGGAAAGGTGGGAAATATTATTATTTTATCACATCCTTTTTTTTTAAGAGATAAGAGCCCTTTCTCTATACTAGGGTTTCCATAGCGCATGGCGAGGACATACTTTATATTATTTTCTGAATTGGAATTTAATCTTTTTACTAATCTTTTTGAAAAAACCATTAATGGAGAACCTTCTTTCATCCATACCGTTTTATATAGTTTTCCCGATTTAAGAGGCCTTAAAGTTAAAATAAATAAATTTAAAATAAACCACCATAAAAACTTTGGTATTTCTACTACTCTTCCATCTGACAAAAACTCTTTAAGAAATTTTCTTACGTCTAAATAACCATAACTTTCTGGGGTTCCCAAATTACAGATTAAAACGCCCACATTATTTGGCATTTTATTTTCTTTAATTTTTTCTCCTAAAAAATTCATTTTTCCCAATCTCTAATGACTTTGATTAATTTATGTATATTTTCAATAGGCGTTTCTTTTATTACCCCATGTCCTAGATTAAAAATATGTTTCAATGAAGAAAAGCTCTCTAATATATAATGAATATCTCTCTCCATTTGAATTCCGCCTTTTAATAAAACTTCTGGGTTTAAATTACCTTGCAAACAAATATTACGCATTTTTTTAGATTTTAGATTATTTATTAGTTCTAATATATCAACATTTTGGTCTATAGAAAGACAATCAATATTAACATTGTTAACATACTCCAGGTAATAGTTGCCTGCGTTTCTCGGAAATCCAATTATAGGTATATTAGGATATTTTTTTTTTATATTTTTTATAATTTTTTTATTTGGCTCAATACAAAACCGTTTAAATTTATTTTCCTTTAATGCTATTTCTGCATGAGATTCAAAAATTTGAATAGCTTCTGCGCCTGCTTCTATTTGTTTTATGAGGTGATCAGAAATAAAAACCTCTAATTTATTTAATAATTCCAAAAAAGTTTTTTCATATTTATTAAAAAAATATATACAATTAGAAAAATCTTTACTCCCTTTTCCTTCTATCATATATGCCGCAATAGTAAATGGTGCTCCTGCAAAACCTATTAACGCTTTTTTTTCTTTAAGCTCACTTTTTACCAAATTTAAACTTTCGTATACTGGTTCTAAATATTCAACATTTGTTAATTGGAGGTCAAAAACTTCTTTTTCTTCTTTTATTGGTTTTAAACGCGGCCCTTCATTTTCTACAAACCTTAAATCTCTATCACATGCCATAGGTATTGTTAAAATATCAGAAAAAATAATTGCAGCATCTAAGTCAAATCTATCAAGTGGTTGTAAAGTAACTTCTGCAGATAATTTAGGATTCATGCATAAGTTTAAAAAAGACCCTGCCTTTTTTCTAATTTCTCTGTATTCTGGTAAATATCTTCCTGCTTGACGCATTAACCAAATAGGCTTTACTGAAGAGTATTTGCCATTTAAAGTTTTGATAAAACTAGACTTGTTTTTAAATTTATCCACAGTTGTTCCAAGTTATATATTTATTTTTTATTATAAAGTATAATTGTAGTTGTTAATAGGTATAATGGGGATTAAAATTTTATCCACAAAAAGGATAAATTTTATTTATAGCTCCTATAATAAATTTATATGTTTTAGGACTTATTAAGGTAATTAATATAATTAATGATTTTTTGTTAACAATTTATAAAAACTGTATAACTTAATAGATGAATTGCTTAAGGAAGATACAATAAAAAATAACAACAAAAATATACATATACACATTATTTCAGACTCAACTGGAGAAACTGTTAGCACTGTTTCTAGGTCTGCAATTGCACATTTTAAAAACTTTAATCCTATAGAACATAGTTGGGTATTAGTTAGATCAGAAAAACAATTAAAAAATATAATAGAGGAAATAAAAGAAAATAAAGGGTTAGTTATATATACTATAATAGACAAAAATTTAAGAAAAACTCTTGAAAAAGGCTGTGAAAAGCTTGGAGTTCCTATTGTTCCTGTTTTAGACCCAGTAGTAAACGCAATAGATAATTATTTTCATTATGACTTGGCAATAGATGAACCGGGAAGACAGCATAGTTTGTCGCATGGTTATTTTGATAGAATAGGAGCAATGCAATTCACATTAGCACATGATGACGGGCAATTATCTCATGATTTAGAAAGTGCTGATATAGTTTTAGTCGGCGTTTCTAGAACGTCTAAAACACCAACTTCCATGTATTTAGCAAATAGAGGAATACGAACAGCTAATGTGCCTGTGGTTCCAAATATAAATTTGCCAGAAAATTTATTTTTTTCCAAAGCGCTAGTTATTGGCTTAACAACAAGCCCAGAAAGATTAATACAGATAAGAAAATCAAGATTAAATTCTGTGGGAGAAAAGAAAACAACAAATTACGTAGAGGAAGATTTAATTAAAGAAGAAGTTCTTTCAGCGAAGAAACTATTTTTAAAGAATAAATGGCCAATAATAGATGTAACAAGAAAGTCTATTGAAGAAACAGCTGCTGCAGCTCTAGAATATTTAAGAGTCTACAAAGAAAATAGAAATAAAGAAATTTAGTATGACGACAGGAATTATAGGAAAACCAATTAAACATAGTTTGTCGCCAGTTTTACATTCGTTTTGGTTAAGAATGTACGATATAGAATCCACCTATAAAATATATGAGATTGAAAAGAACGATATTTCTCGTTTTTTAAAAAGCCTAGAAGATAATAATATTGATGGTTTAAATGTTACCATTCCTTATAAATCATTAGTCATGGATTATTTAGACCATATAGATCAGGACGCACTAGATTTAGGGGCTGTAAACACTATTAAAGTTGAAAAACAAAATAAGCTTACAGGACACAATACTGATACTTATGGCTTTATGCATCATTTAAATACATCTGTTCCTTTGTGGAAAAATAAAGAAGGATATATTACCATTATTGGAGCAGGAGGCGCTAGTAGAGCAATTATATGGTCTTTTTTGAGAGAGAATAAGGTGGATATAAAGCTTTTCAATAGAAGTAAAGAAAGAGCATTTCAATTAATTGAAGATATGAAAAAACTATTTCCTAAAGCCAATATAACTTTTTATTCTGATTTATCTGAGGCTATAAAAAACAGCTCTTTATTAGTAAATTGTTCAAGTCTTGGAATGAAAGGACAGCCTAGACTTGAAATAAACTTAGAAAAAATGAAGGATAACTCTATAGTCTATGATATCGTTTATTCTCCTTTAAATACAGAATTGCTTTCTAAAGCTAAAAGACTAAATTTAATAGCTATTGATGGCTTAGGAATGTTAATAAATCAAGCAGCGCCAGCTTTCGAAATGTGGCACAATAAAAAAGCTATAGTGAATGAAAAGTTGAGAGAATATGCAATTAATTATTTGAAAAAAGAGAAATAAAATGATTGTTATAGGATTAACAGGGTCAATTGCCATGGGAAAAAGTGCTACAGCAGAAATTTTTAGATCTTTTGGAGTTCCTGTTTTTGATGCCGATAGTTGTGTGCATGACCTTATAGGTTTCAACGGAAAGCTCGTTCCTATAATTGCTAAAGAATTTCCCTCTACTTTTGAAAAAAAAAGAAACGTTAGATATATTAATAGGATAAAACTTGGCAATATAATTTTTAAAAATGATAACTTAAAGAAAAAATTGGAAAAAATAATTCATCCCGAGATAGGAAAAGAAAGAAAAAGATGGAAGGATTTAGCAATAAGACAAAGGCATAAAATTATTTGTTACGATGTTCCTCTATTATATGAAACTAATGGCGAAAGAGCCTGTGATGGTGTTGTAGTAGTATCAGCGCCTCTATTTATTCAAAGACAAAGAGCGCTTAAAAGAAAAAATATGAATTTGCAAAAACTTAATAAGATTTTAAAGACACAAATGCCAGATGAACATAAAAGAAAAAGAGCAGACTTTATAGTAAATACTGGAAACGGCCTCAGGTTTTCTCGCAATCAAGTGAAAAAAATAATAAAGACGTTAACTCAATGAGAAGAATTGCACTAGATACGGAAACAACTGGTTTAAATCCACTAGATGGCCATAGAATAGTTGAAATTGGATGTATTGAATTAGAAGAAAATATTCCAACCGGAAAAGAATGGCATGCTTATATTAATCCTGAAAGGCCTATGCCAGAAGCAGCATATGCCGTGCATGGCTTGTCTGAAGAGTTTTTATTAAATAAACCAATATTCAAAGATATAGCAGGAGATTTTATTAATTTCATTAATGGCGCAGAATTAGTTATTCATAATGCAAAATTTGATATTGGCTTTTTGAATAACGAGCTAAAAAAAACAGGTCTTTCAACCATAGATTTAAAAAAAACTATAGACACAGTTCAGTTAGCAAGAGAAAAAATACCTGGCGCTGCAGCTAGTTTAGACGCTTTATGTAAAAGGTTTGATATTGATTTATCCATTCGAGAAAAGCACGGAGCTTTATTAGATGCTAAATTATTAGCTGAAGTCTATTTAGAATTAACAGGAGGCCGACAAGCAAGTTTAACACTTACCCAAAAAAACAAAGAAAAAAATAATGAGAAAAACAAGGAAGAAAAAGAGAGTATTGAAGGGCTTAAATTTACATCGATAAAGTTAACTGAAAAGGATTTAGAAGACCATAGAGAAATGCTGAAAAAAATTAACTCGCCTCTTTGGTTAAAATAATACTAATCTTGCTCTTTACCTAAGAACTTAAGAGCTCTATGTTATTAGTAATAAATATAGGTGGAAAAGAAATTGCAATATTTTGATATAATATTATTTGCCGTCATTGCTGGAGTTTTGGCAGTACGACTTTATAGAATATTAGGCATAAAATCTAAAGTCCTTTTAGAAAAAAATGAAAAAATCACCCCTAATGTTGTTAGCATTAAGAAAGAAAAAAAGGAAATAAATGAAGAAGTGAAGATAGAAAATGGGGAAGGGTTGCAATATTTACAGAAGATTCAACCTGATTTTAAAGAAGAAAGTTTTCTCCAAGGGGCCGAAAAAGCTTTAATCATGTTGTTAGAGGCTAAATATACAGCAAACAAGAAAACATTAATTAGTTTTTTAGAGGACGACATTTTTAGAATATTTGAAAAACAAATTTTAGATCAGGAGAGCAATGGGCATACAATTATAGATATTGATATTAATGTGATTGATAAAAACATTCAAGAAATTATAATGCAAGACAATGTGGCATATATCAGGGTGAACTTTAAATATAATGAAAAGTATATAGTTAAAAATAGTGACGGAAGCATATTCTTGGACTTAAGTAAAGAGGGAAGTAAAAAAACGGTTGCATGGACTTTTTCAAGACCTGTCGAGTCTGATAGCCCTAATTGGAAGCTATTTGGTGTTAATCAAATCAATTAGTTATAATTTGAATGGCGTTTAATAAAAAAGCATACAAAAGCCTATTTCTTTTATTGGTATTAATTTTATTGGCTTTTTATTTAAGCATGCAGAAAAGTGAAAAAACAAAAAGCCAAATAACCGAAGTTGACTTTTCAGAATTGCCAAATTGGGCTGAAGCATATCTCCTTCCTTCAGTAAAATCTTTTGAAAAAAGCTGCAAAGCTATTTCCTTGATCAAGCCTTCTAAAATAAATAAATTTTTTAAACTAAACGTCAATAAAGACTCATATATAACTTTTTGTAAGGCTCTTCCCGAAGTTAAAACTAATGAGGAGCTTAAATTATTAATAGAAAATAATTTTTATCCTGCATATCTTTCAAGCAAGAAGGCTCATTTTACAGGATACGTTGAACTAGAGATTAAAGGAAGGCTAGAGTTTTCTGACCAAGAAGCCCCTAATGCTGTGCCCATATTTAAAATGCCTGCGAATATTATTACAGTAGATTTAGAAAATTTTAGAGATGAATTTAAAGGAAAAAAAATAAAAGGCCTTTTATTAGAAAATGATTTCATTCCAGTTCCCTCAAGAAAAATAATCGAAAATGAAAATATGTTTAAAGAACACATTCTTGCATATATTGACGACCCTGCTTTGGCATATTTTTTACATATTCAAGGTTCTGGAGTCATAACTCTTCCCTCAGGTAAAATATTGTCAGTTGGTTATGCAGGAGATAATGGTAAGAAATATTATTCAATAGGAAAAGATTTAATTGAAAAAGGAATTATTAAAAAAGAAGATATGTCTATGCAGTCTATTTTAACTTGGATGAAAAATAATCAGCAAGAAGCTTTCGATTTGATGCAAAAAAATAATAGATTCATTTTTTTTCGTGAAAGAAAGAATATGGAATTGCCAGAAGGCTCGAGCGGAGTTGAGGTAACTCCTATGTATTCTGCAGCCATTGATAATAAACATATTCCTTATCACCTACCTTTGTGGGTCCAGGTAGATAACTTTCATATAAATAGAGATAATAAAGAATTAACTAATATTTTTATAGCTCAAGATACAGGCTCTGCAATTAAAGGGCTTACAAGAATGGACTTATTTTTAGGAAAGGGCAAAGAGGCAGAAGTGATTGCAGGGAAGCTTAGTTCTTCAGGAAAAATTTGGGCTTTAATACCTAGAGGAGATTAAGTCTTTTGATTTTTTTTACAAAAAACTTGATTCTTAGAGTTTTTATTAGGTAGACTTAGAAACTAAATTAAAAATAACCTTTCCTATTAGGAGAGAATAGGAAATTTTGGAGGAGAGAAGAATGACTAAATTTTTATTAACTATATCAACTAGTATAGTTGCTATGTTTATTTGGGTTGGCGCTTCATTTGCTGACGGGCATTGTAATAAGTACGCCGACTTAAAAGGAAAAGCATGGGTTGATGGCGACTGCATGGAAACACCACTAGGTGAAAAATGGTGGCCAAACCCATTATGGGGTGCAGATGATCAAGCTGGTTCAACAAATTGGTATAAAAAACCAGAAGTTGTAAAAAGAGCTTTAGCGATGGTTAAAAAAGGACAGACTATGCAATTAGGACATCCTTATACTGCAGACCAGCCAATGTTTGGTGCGCGTAAATTCGTATTACGTATTCCAGGTGCCCCAACCGGTGGTGCTTTTGGACCAAATAAAATAATGTGGAACGATGAGTTTCTTGCTACAGAAATAGGGCAAGCCGGAACACAGTTTGATGGCCTTGGGCATATTGGAGTTCAAGTAGGTGCTGATGGAGATAAAACAGAAATGCGTTGGTATAATGGGATTACTGTTCAAGAAATGAATGGTGCTTATGGTTTAGCTAAACTTGGTACAGAGCATCTTAATCCAATTGTTGCTAGAGGTATATTAATTGATGCCGCAGCAGTAAGAGGAGTAGAGGCAATGGAAGCTGGCGACGTAATAACTATGGCTGATGTTAAAAAAGCTTTAGAAATGCAAGGCATGTCTGACTATAAAATGATGCCAGGTGATGCTATATTATTCCACACAGGCTGGGATCAATATTGGGTAGTAGATAATGTTAAATACAACAGCGGCTGTCCAGGAATTGGAATGGAAGTGGCTCGTTGGATTGCAGGCGGTCAAGCCGGTGTAACAGGTTTTGATACATGGCCAGGTGATGCGATTCCAAATCCAGATCCAGACTGTGTTTTCTGTGTTCACCAATATCTGCAAACACGTCACGGTATAATCAACCAAGAAAACTTAAACACAAGTAAATTGGTTGATGCAGGTGTTTATGAGTTTGCTTATATATACAACCCTGTTCCAATTGTTGGAGCAACAGGTTCAATTGGCCATCCAACAGCAATGTGGTAGGCTATATAATATAAGTTAAGACTTTATTATAATTAAAAGGAGCGTATTTTTATATGCTCCTTTTTTTTATTTAATTTATAGTATTCTTTATTTATTTATTCTTATAAGATATAAGATCCAAGCTTACTAGTTGCTAAAGGAAATTAAATATTATGAAAAACATTTTAAATGTTGAAGATTTACAAAGCATGGCTAGAAAACGAGTGCCGAAAATGTTTTATGAGTATGCTGACTCTGGCTCCTGGTCTGCAGAGACTTATAAAGCTAATGAAAATGATTTTTCTAAAATAAAATTTAGACAAAGAGTGGGAGTTAATATTGAAAACAGGACCCTATCTAAAACTTTTTTAGGAAAAAAGGTTTCTATTCCTTTGGCTCTGGCTCCAACCGGCCTCTGTGGAATGCAACATTATAACGGAGAAATTTTGTCTGCGCAAGCAAGTGAAGAATTTGGTATTCCTTTTACCCTTTCAACTATGAGCATCTGCTCTATTGAAGATGTTGCAGAAGCAACATCACAGCCTTTTTGGTTTCAACTATATGTGATGAGAGACAAGGCTTTTATTTCTAATTTATTGAATAGAGCGCAAGATGCAGGTTGCAATGTTTTACAGATTACTATGGATTTAAATATTTTAGGTCAAAGACATGCAGATGTTAGAAATGGATTGTCTGCACCACCAAAATTTAAGCTCAAACATATTAAACAAATAATTACTAAGCCCAGATGGGCCTTAGGTATGTTAAGAGCAAAGAGACATTTTTTTGCTAATGTAGTGGGGCATGCCGAAGGTGTAACGGATAGTGGGGCTTTATGGTCTTGGATTGCCGAACAATTTGATTCTACTTTTTCATGGAAGGATTTAGATTGGATAAGAAACCAATGGAAAGGAAAAATTTTATTAAAGGGCATTTTAGACCCTGATGATGCTGAAAAAGCAGCACAACTTGGCTATGATGGAATTATCGTTTCTAATCATGGCGGACGCCAGCTAGATGGTGCTTTATCATCTATTTCTGCCCTTCCATATATAGTTGATAAAGTTGCAAATAAGATGGAAGTCTATATGGATGGAGGAATTAGGTCAGGACAAGATATTTGTAAAGCGTTATGTTTAGGCGCTCAAGGCGTTTTAATTGGGAGGCCTTTTTTATATGGCCTAGGCGCAAATGGCAAAGCAGGAGTAACTCGATGTCTGGAAATAATGAGAGATTCCTTAGATGAAAGCATAGGATTCTTAGGTGAAAATGATGTAAATAATTTGAGTAGAAAAAATGTTTTATATACATCATATAAAAAAGGGGCCTTTGATTAAATTCTAAATATAGCACTTTAAATATTTTTAAAAATAAAGAAGCTTGAAATGGTAAAAAATAAAAATAATAACTTTTCAGAGGACGATGCGAAGCTATGGGAGTCAGTTTCAAGTAAGGCAAAAAAATATAAAAAACCAAATAGGATAATTCTAAATAGTGAGAAGAAAAGTATCAGACCAATAAAAAAAGAGACTATAAGTGAGAATAAAAGCGAGAACATTATAAATAAAATAAAGATAAAAAAAGAAGTCTTAAGAAAGGATAAAAAAAATAATTTAGAAGGACTGGACCCTAAAAAAATTCCATCAGGCATATCTTTAAAACAAGCTCAAGAACTTAAAAAAGGAAAATTAAGACCAGAAAAAGTTTACGACTTACATGGATATACGCAATTTAGAGCACATAATTATTTGAATGATGAGATTATAAAGTGCTATAAGAAAAATATAAGAAAATTACTTATAATAACAGGAAAAAAATTGGGAGCTACGGGAGCAGAAGGTGTTCTTAAGAGAGAAGTTCCTAAGTGGCTAAACCTCTCTCCACTGAGAGAAATTATTTTGATGACATCTTGGGCAACGCCTCGTGATGGGGGCGAGGGAGCGTTATATGTTTTATTAAAAAGATACAAAGAAATAAACAATTAATTATGTATAAGAGATATATTATTATATTATAAAAATTCTTAAAAAAGTATAAATTGGAAGAGCAAATGCGTAATGCAAAAGTAGAGAGAAATACAAAAGAAACAAAGATTTCAGCTACAGTAAATTTAGACGGCACTGGTTCATCAAAAATAGAGACAGGCATCGGGTTTCTTGATCATATGGCAGAACAAATTTCCCGTCACGGACTAATAGATATTAATTTAAAAGCAAAAGGTGATTTACACATTGATAACCATCACACAACAGAGGATTCAGGATATGTATTAGGTGATGCTATTGCTAAAGCATTAGGAGAAAGGAAAGGCATTAATAGATATGGGACTTCGTATATACCTATGGATGAAACTTTGACAAGAGTCGTTATAGATTTGTCTGGTAGGCCCTATTTAGTCTGGAAAGTTGCTTTTACACAAAAAAAATTGGGAGAGATGGATACTGAACTTTTCAAAGAGTGGTTTCAAGCATTCTCTCAAGCCTTAGGAGCAAATATCCATGTTGAAAATCTATATGGAACTAATAATCATCATATAATTGAATCCTGCTATAAAGGTTTAGCGAGGTCATTAAGAGATGCCGTTCAAATAGTTCCAAGAATATCTGGTAAAGTACCATCTACAAAAGGCGTTTTAAGAAAAGACGGCTAAGAAGAGAGATAATTATATGTATGTAGGAATTATAGATTATGGATCGGGTAATATCCGCTCTGTTTTAAAGTCATTTGAAAAAGCAGCTAGTTTGGTCTCTACAGAAATACAAATTAAAATAATTAAGAATGCTGACGAACTAAAAAAAATAGAAAAAATAGTATTGCCTGGAGTTGGAGCATTTGCAGATTGCATGGAAGGATTAAAGAGCCGAGTAAATCTGATAGAAATGTTAAATAAGAAAGTTATAGAAGAAAAAAAACCTTTTTTAGGAATATGTGTAGGTATGCAATTATTAGCTAATAGTAGCTCAGAATATGGCCATACTAAAGGACTTTCTTGGTTAGATGGAGAGGTAGAAAATATAAAAATTATAAACGAAGACATAAAAATTCCTCATATGGGATGGAATTCTATAATATTTGATAAAGATGATCCTTTATTAATTAATATTAAAAAAGGCGAGGATTTTTATTTTGTACATTCTTATCAATTTAATGTAAAAGAAAATAATTTTGTGCTTGCAAAAACAAATTATGGGGCAGATATAACAGCCATAGTTTTAAAAAATAATATCTTAGGAACGCAGTTTCATCCCGAGAAAAGTCAGAGAGCAGGAATTCAATTTATTAAAAATTTTTTAGAATGGAAGCCATGAAAAGTAACAGTAAAAAGTTATCAGTAAATTTGATCAATAAATTTAATGTAGGAGAGTTACAAGAGCTCTGCAAGGCTACAGAAGAAGCTATAGAAAAAGGTATAGGTTTTAGTTGGATTAAGCCACCCCCTAGACAAAATTTAGAAAATTATTGGAAAGGAGTACTTGCTATGCCTCAAAGAAAACTTTTTATTGGAAGCTTTGAAGGTGCAGTTGCAGCATCCCTTCAACTAGTATTCCCAAATAAAAGTAATGAAGCATCATCTTTTTCTGCAAGTATTGATACGCATTTCGTATCCCCATGGGCCAGAGGGCATGGCTTAGCGAGAATGCTGCTTGAAGCTGGTGAAGAATTAGCATATCAGAATGGCTTTAGCCAAATTTTATTAGAGGTTAGAGAAACTCAAAATAGAGCGATTAGTTTATATGAAAACGCTGGTTACATTAGATGGGGAGAGTTGCCGGCTTATCATATAGTAAATGAAAAGGTTGTGGGAGGTTACTATTATCATAAAAGAATAGATAAAAAACAATGATTTTTTTTCCAGCAATAGACTTAAAAGATGGAAAATGTGTCAGATTAAAACAAGGCGACATATCCAGATCTACTGTGTTTGATTTAGACCCCGTGGCAAGAGCAAAATCTTTTTATGATGCCGGTTGTTCTTGGCTACATTTGGTAGACTTAAATGGCGCGTTTGAAGGAAAGCCTATAAACCATAAAATAGTAGAAAGCATTATAAAAAATGTTGATATAAAAATTCAATTAGGCGGAGGAATAAGAAATCTTGACACTATTGACTTTTGGATAAAGGCAGGCATTAAAAGATTAATTATAGGAACTATGGCTTTAAAAAAACCGGAGTTAGTTATAGAGGCTTGTAAAAAATACCCAGGAAAAATCGCTTTAGGAATAGATGTAAGAAATGGAAAAATAGCAACAGAGGGCTGGGTAGAGCAATCACAAATTTCAGCTATGGATTTAGTAAAAAAGTTTAAGTCCGTAAATGTTTCTGCCATTATTTATACTGATATTAGTAGAGACGGCATTCTGATGGGCCCTGCACTTGAAGAGACATTAGTTTTCGCAAAGAATACTAATATACCAACTATAATATCAGGAGGAGTTTCATCAGAAAAAGATATAAGACAAATAAAAAAGATGGCAAATGAAGGAATCTTAGGCGTTATAAGCGGAAGAGCAATTTATGATAACAGATTAAATGTTTCAGAATGTAATAAAATATTAGGTAAATAATGTTAAAGACAAGAATTATACCATGCCTCGATGTTAAAGATGGCCGAGTAGTTAAAGGAATAAACTTTGTAGATTTGGTTGATGCTGGAGACCCTGTTGAGCAAGCTAAAGTATATGATAAGCAAGGAGCGGACGAATTATGTTTTTTAGACATAACAGCAAGTTCAGACAACAGAAACATTTTATTAGATGTTGTAAGAGAAACTGCTAACCAATGCTTCATGCCTTTAACCGTTGGGGGTGGTGTGAGAGAATTATCAGATATTAGAAATCTTCTTCTAGCAGGAGCTGATAAAGTGGGAATAAATACTAGCGCTATAACTAACCCTGATTTAATTCAAGATGGAGCTAACAAGTTTGGTTCTCAGTGCATAGTGGTGGCTATTGATGCAAAAAAAATTAACGATAAATGGATAGTTTTTACTCATGGAGGCAGAAAAGAAACAAAGCTAGATGCAATTAAATGGGCACAATTTGTCGTAGATAAAGGAGCTGGGGAGTTGTTAGTTACTTCAATGGATAGAGATGGAACTGGAAGTGGTTTTGATCTAGAGTTATTAAAAGAAATCACTTCTAAAGTTACGGTGCCCGTTATTGCTTCTGGCGGTGTTGGAACCTTGAAACATTTAGTTGAAGGAGTTAAGATTGGGGGTGCAAGCGCAGTTTTAGCAGCATCAATTTTTCATTTCGGAAAATATAAGATAAAAGATGCAAGAAAAGCAATGACAGATGCAGGCCTTAATACTAGGCTATAAATAATATATTTGTATTGCTAGGCAGGATTAATTTAATGACATATAAAAATAAATTTGAAAAACTAGAAGATTTGTGGAAAACCATTGAGGACAGAGCTGTAAACGCATCACCAGAAGATTCATATGTTTCTAGTTTGATTTCAAAAGGCGTCAAAGAGTGCGCAAAAAAACTTGGAGAAGAGGGATTAGAAACATCATTAGCGGCAATTACCCTGAATAAGGAAGATACTACAAAAGAATCTGTAGATTTGCTTTTCCATCTTTTAGTATTGTGGAAAGTAGTTGGATTAAAACCAGAAGAAATAATGGAAGAGCTTAAAAAAAGAGAATCAGTTTCTGGCCTTATAGAGAAAAAAAATAGAAAATAAGAGTTTAAAAATTGCATAAAAAATATAATAAAAATAATATTTTTTTTAAAATAATTAATGGGGAAATACCTTGTGATAAGGTTCTGGAAACTAAGCATAGCTTAGCTTTTAAAGATATTAACCCTCGAGCAAAGATTCATATATTATTAATACCAAAAAATCCCTACTTAAATTTAAACGATTTTATTTCATCTGCAGATAAGCTTGAAAAGCTTGATATTTTTAATGCTATTTCTGAGGTAGTGAGCTTATATAATTTGGAGGAATCAGGCTATAGGCTTTTAACTAATGTAGGAAAAGATGGTCACCAAGAAGTACAACACCTCCATTTTCATATTTTAGGAGGACAGCCTTTAGGAAGCTTTATAAAAAAATTAGAAATAAATTAAATTTTTTCTTCTAAAGCATCCCAGAACTTCTCGCTTATATTAGAATTATCAAATAAAGATATTTCTTGTACTCCTGTTGGAGAAGTGACATTAATTTCTGTTAAATAATCCCCAATAATATCTAATCCTACGAGAATTAATTCTTTATTCTTTAATTCTTCTTTAAGAGCTTCACATATTTCTAGCTCTCTATTATTGAGTATTTTTTTTTCAGCCTTTCCTCCTACATGCAGGTTTGATCTTGCTTCCCCTTTAGGAGGAATTCTATTTACTGCACCAGCAATTTCTCCGTTTATCATTATAACTCTGCAATCCCCATTTCTCACTTCAGGAAGATACCTTTGTATTATTAGAGGCTCATTAGAATATTCAAAAAACATTTCTAATAAAGATGAAATATTTGGATCATCTTCTCTAATATGAAAAACTTGTTTACCCCCGTTTCCATAAAGAGGCTTTACTATGATTTCTCTAAACTCTTTTTTAAATTTATTAATTTCTATAAGATCTCTAGTAATTAATGTTTCAGGAATAAACTCTTTAAATTTATTAACAAATATTTTTTCCGGAGCATTCCTAACCTCAAAAGGATTGTTTACTACAAAAGTATTTGGATGAAGGTTTTCTAAAAGATGTGTGTTTGTAATATATGTCATATCAAATGGAGGATCTTGTCTTAATAAGATAGCGTCTTCTGTTGATAAATCTTTTTTTTCTTCTTCAGAAAGAAGAACATGTTCTCCAATTTTATGTTGAATATTTATTATATTTTTTCCTTTAGCTGTAATTTTGCCGTTACAATACGTTAAGTCTTTAGGATTATAATAAAATAATTCGTGCCCTCTTTTAAAGGCTTCTAAAGCTAGCGCAAAAGTGGTATCGGATTTAGTATCTATTAACTCTATTGGATCCATTTGAATTGATATTTTAGACATAAGTTATTATTGCCTTCTTTTATCATTTTTTAGAATTATGTGGCTTACAACTTTTGTCACACCTTTAACAGTTCTAGCATGGTGTATAACTTTGTCTAATTCTTCATCATTTGCAGCAATACCTATTAAATAAATCACTTGCTTTGAAACTGAATGACTAAAATTTATATCTGAAATTTCTGTGTCTGCAATGAGAAGACCTGATAAAGATAGTGAAATTCTAGCATCTTTTGCTTCGCTTACTAAGGACGAATCTTTCCCAACTGTAATTTCATTTAAAACATCTTTTATTTTAGGCGAAATTTCCCATGTAATTTGAGCAGCTTGATCTCTTAAATCTTTTGAGTGTACATTTCCAACTAGTAAAACCCTTTGTTCAATTATTTGAATATCTACATTTACAAAGAGCTTTTCTGTATTAGATCTAAATAATGCTTCTTGTATTTGTAGCTCTAGTTTTAAATCAATAGCAGCATCTTTTACAGATCTTTCCTGAACAGTCGCAAGACCTACAGTTGCAACTCCTCCTATAAGCGCACTTGCACAGCCTCCTAAAAAAATAAAAATTATAAATAGAGCTAAATATTTATTTATAAATTTATGCATTTTATATCCTCTTTAATTTAAAAATTTTATTCCTTTAATGATATTGCTAGTTTATAGATATAATCACTTTTAATGGAAGTGATTTTTGAAATTTCTTTTGAGGCTCTTGAAGCGCCTAATTTCGGAAGCTTCTTTTTAAGCATATTTATAATGTCTTGATCTTTAAAAATATCTACAGGTGTTTCTGGCTTTTCTATTAGGACCACTATTTCTCCTTTTATATTTTTATTTTTTAGCAAGCTCATAACATCTCTTATGCTTCCTCTAATATTTTCTTCATATAACTTTGTAATTTCTCTAATTATACTAATATTTCTATTTCCTAATAATTCATGTAATTCTTCCAATAGCTTATTGAGCCGTAATGCGTTTTCAAACATTATTACGGAGTAATTTTGTTTCACTAAAGAAGAAATTTTTATTCTTCTTAACGCTTTTTTTCTTGGAAGAAAGCCTATAAAAATAAATTGGTCGGAGCTAATACCGGAAACTGACATTGCTGCTGTTAAGGCGCTAGGGCCAGGAATGCTTTTAACTTCTATATTTTTTTCTAACGCTGATCTTATTAATTTATATCCAGGATCTGAAATTAGTGGAGTGCCCGCATCTGATACTAAGCCTATGTTAAAACCATCGTTTAGCTTTTTTAATATAAACGGGGTTGTCCTAGATGAATTATGATCATGGTAAGATATAAGCTTATCTTTATAATTTATTTTATGTATTCTACATAATTTTGATGTAATCCGAGTGTCTTCACAGGCAATAAAATCCATTTCATCTAGTGTTTTTATTGCTCTAATAGTAATATCTTCTATGTTTCCAATAGGCGTAGATATTACATAAATGCTTCCTGTGTTTTTTGTTTTCATAATGCCCTATAATTATATAGTGTTATATTACTATAATTTAAAAAGGTTACAATTTGTGAAATATTTATTTTTAATTTTTTTTATATTCGTTATTTCTTGCTCAATAGAAACTTTTGAAAGAGAAGAAATTGTTATTGTGAAAAGTAATCAAATAAAAAAGAATAATGAAGCAGAGATAATCAATGAAAAAGAAAAAACTAATAATAAAAAAATTATAAGCACTGTTGAAAAAGATAATAATACAAGTAAAAAAAGCGTAAGCACTGTTGAAAAAGATAATAATATAAGTAAAAAAATTATTGAAGTGCCTAAACCTATGGAAAAAATGGAGCAAGATAAGTTAACTGAAAAAGAAGCTTATGATGTTTCGTTTAATGAAATTATAAAAATAGGAATTTTACTTCCTTTTTCTGGAAAAAATAAAAAGCTAGGAAGGTCTATTTCTAATGCTTTAGAAATGGCTTTATTTGAAACAAAGTCTGAAAATATAGAACTAATATTTAAGGATTCAGGCGATGATTTAGATTCAGCAACTAAGGCTTCAAAAGAGTTAGAAAAAGAAGGTGCTGCAATAATTATTGGCCCTGTTTTTTCTTTTCAAGCATCAGAAATACGAAAAATAATAAGAGAAGATATACCAATATTTTCTTTTACTAACGATGAATCTGTTAAATCTAAGGGTTTGTGGTCATTAGGTTTTTCACCTAAACAACAAATAGAAACAATATTTCAAGAGATGATAAATCATTCTGTATCAACTATCTCTATAATAGTTCCCGAAAATATTTACGGAGATATTATTTTACAGGCAAGCAGAAAGGAGAGCATTCTAAAAAATATAAAAATTAATCAAATTTATAGATATAATAAAAAAGCGCGTGATTTCTCAGATTTTAGTAAATATTTGAATAAAGATAATTCTTTAGTTAATGAAGGCTTATTAATTATTGCTTCTGGCAAACAATTAAAAGAGATCTCTTCTAGAGCTCAGTATCGAGGATTCAACCCTAAGGAAACAAAGTATTTCGGAATATCTGGGTGGAATGATGCCGAGATTTTAGGAGAGCCTTCCTTACTTGGGGGGCATTTTGTTGCTCCTCAACAACTATCATATGAGACATTTGTATCAAGATATTTTAAATTATATGACATGGTGCCAAATGAAATAAGTGGGTTGGGCTATGATATTTTAGCTTTATTATCAATTGGTTTAAAAAACTCACACAATACTCAGGAATTATTAAAATTTTTAACTAACCCAGTAGGCTTTAATGGAATTTTTGGTCTTTTTAAAGTATCTAGTCAAGGAGATTTTTATAGAAAATTCATACCATATGAGGTTATGGAAAGAAATTTTGTAAAGAAATATAGATAAACAAGTATTCAATTATAATATTATTTTATTAATAATATGATTTAGAATGGGAACGCCTTTATTTGTTATTCTGAGCATATTATTAAACGTTTCTATTAAACCTAATTTATTGAATTTATAATATTCATTTTCATCGATTATTAAATCTTTTTGTCTAATATTTAAATTATCGAAAAGTTTTTTAATGTTCACTCCTTTTCTTAGCCTTAAACCAGTTAATAAGATTTCTTTAGCTCGTGTCTTATTAGATATTTCTATTTTTTCATAGAAGCTAGATTTTTCTTTTAAAAATTTACTTAGCCATATATTTGGAGCGGAAAATTTTTGAGTAGCATACCATTTTTTATTAACAATTATTCTTCCATGTGCTCCAGGCCCAATACCACAGTATTCACTTCCTTGCCAAATATCTAAGTTATGTATACATTCTGAACCTTTAATTGCATAATTGGAAATCTCATATTTCTCAAGTTTAGCACTATTAAGTAAGTCATCAGTAAGATTATAAAGATTTAAAAGTATTTCCTCTTCAGGTAGAGAAAATTTTCCATCTCTATAAGAAGCATAGAAAGGTGTTCCTTTTTCTATTGTTAATTGATAAGCAGACATGTGCTCTTCAGCTAAATTAATAGCCTCTTTAAGCTCTTCTTCCCACTTTTTTTCATTTTGATTTGGAAGACCATAAATTAAATCAAATGAAATTCTGTTAAAATATCGTTTTGCAATTTCAAGGGCCTTAAAACTATCTTGAGCCGTATGGTTTCTTCCTAGAAAATTTAGAGAATTATTATTTAATGATTGAAATCCTAGAGAAAGCCTATTTACTCCTGTTTCATAGAGGCTTTTAAAATTATTTATCTCTACACTTGATGGGTTTGCCTCCATAGTAATTTCTACAGAACTCGAAAAAGTCCATTTTTTTGCTAATTGGTTTAAAATAGATTCTATTAAATAAGTTGGCATTAAACTAGGGGTGCCCCCACCAAAAAAAACACTTTTTACATTTCTATGCCCTAATAAATTTTGTTCCATATTGATTTCACTTTTATAAGACTTCTCCCATTCTTGACTTTCAATTTTAGATTTAGAAATATGACTATTAAAGTCACAGTAAGGACATTTTTTTAAACAATATGGCCAGTGAATATATACTGAAATATCTTTATTATTTATTAACAATAATATTCTCTTTAAATTTTTTGAATGCTATAGCTCTATGGCTTATTAATTCTTTTTTTAAAGGGTCCATTTCGCCAAAAGTCATAGTATTATTTTTTGGAATAAAAATTGGATCATAACCAAAACCCATTTCTCCTTTTTTAGGAAAAGTTAAAGTGCCATTTATTTTTCCTTCAAATACATATTCTTCATTTTTTTCATTCACTAATGCTAAAGCACAAATAAAATAAGCTTTCTTATTATTTATATTTTTAAGTTTTTCTTCTATTAATAACATTGCTTTATTAAAATCTTTTTTGGGCCCTGCCCAACGAGCAGAATATATACCAGGGGCACCATTTAAGCCTTCCACACATAGCCCAGAATCATCGGCTAAAGAAGTGGTATTAGATAATTTTTTTGCATTTCTTGCTTTTATTAAAGCATTTTCTTTGAAGCTATTTCCATTCTCAATTGGTTCAATATCAGAAAAATTAGAAATTGGTAAAGCTTTTATCCCAATATCATTTAGCAAGGTATTAATTTCTTTTACTTTTCCTTCATTATGGCTAGCTATTACTATTTCTCTAGGAATCTTTATTTTATTTTTCATTTTTAATAGCTTTCGATTGTATTTCAAATAATTTATCACACTCTTCGCAGGCCATATCTGTTAATAGATATAGTTGCTTTTTACTAAAATTTCCTTTTTCAGCGGTGGCTTGTACTTCTATTAAATTACTAGGCTTAGAAATTATAAAATTAGCATCTATTTCTGCATTACTATCTTCAAAATAATCGAGATCTAAAAGCTCTTTGCCTTTATAAATGCCACAAGAAATTGCAGCAATTTGATTTAATATGGGGCTTTCTTCTAAAACTTTTTGTTCTAACAGAGAATTAATTAATAACCATAAAACCACCCAACCACCTGTAATAGATGCTGTTCTAGTTCCCCCGTCAGCATTTAAAACATCACAATCTATTTTAATTTGCATTTCGTTGAGTTTATTTAAATCTAGAGCCGCTCTCAATGATCTGCCTATTAACCTCTGTATTTCTAAGGTTCTTCCAGTTTGCTTTCCTTTTGAAGACTCTCTATTATTTCTTGTATGCGTTGCTGCAGGAATCATTCCATATTCTGCAGTTAGCCAACCTTTACCTGATCCCTTTAACCAATTAGGAACGGTTCTTTCCAATGAAGCAGTACATACAACACTTGTATCACCAATACTGATAAGGCAAGAGGCATCGGCATTTTTAATATATCCTTGTAATATATTTACATTTCTGGCTTGGCTAGTTTTTCTGCCAGATTCTCTTTTTATTATCTTATTATTCATTTATAATTTCCCCTACAATATTATAACTATATATATAATATATAAAGAGAGAAAGATTATTGAATAAATTAAAAAATAATATGACGCTTTTATCCTCACTAGATAACAGGTCCAGAACTATTTTGCAGCATATTGTAGAATCATATTTAGAAACGGGAAATCCTATAGGCTCTAATACTTTATCTAAAAAAATTTCACCATCTTTAGCTTCTGCAACCATTAGAAATGTTATGTCAAATTTAGAAGGCTTAAATTTATTAAAATCCCCTCATATTTCTGCTGGAAGAATACCAACTGAAACAGGGCTAAAGCTTTTTATTGATGGCTTATTACAAGTAGGAGATATTTCTAGTGATGAAAAAAAGAGCATAGAAGCTTTATCAGCTGGAATGGGAAAAAGCTTAAATAATATTTTAAGTGAAACTTCTGCGGCTTTATCTGGCCTTTCTAATTGTGTCAGTTTAGTCATGGCCCCTACCTTTGAGAGAGCTATCAAACATATAGAGTTTGTTCCAATAGATAATGATAAAGCTTTAGTAGTTATAGTTGATATTTTTGGTCTTGTAGAAAATAGAATAATAGATATTCCAAAAGGAACACCTGCAGGTAATTTGATTGAAGCATCAAATTTTATAAATGCAAGAGCTGTAGGAGGGACTCTTGAAGAAACAAAAAAGCAAATTGAAGAAGAGTTGCTAATTCATAGGAAAGAGATAGATGTAATTTCCGAAAAAGTTATTAAAGCAGGGCTTGCGGTGAAGACCGAAGATATGGATTATCCTTCATTAATAGTTACAGGAAAAAATAATATTTATAGCGATTTAAATACGCAGGAGGATTTTAAAAAAATAAATGAATTATTTGAAAAAATTGAACAGGGCCAAACTTTAACTGAACTTCTAAAAAACTCTCTGTCTGGAACAGGCGTTCATGTCTTTATAGGAGCGGACAATAAATTATTTGATTATTCTGGTTGTTCTATGATTGTTGCCCCATTTAAAAGTAAAGATAATAAGACTAAAGCCAAAACTTTGGGGGCAATAGGAGTTATAGGCCCTATAAGAGTAAACTATGGAAAAATTATTCCTATGGTTGATTTTACTGCTCAGGCAATTTCAAAGTTATTTAAATAATTACTTGTATATACATTGTTTAATCACAATATTTACTTTAAATATTAATAGGAGCCCTTATGACAAAAAAGACTAAGAATAAAAAAACATCATCTAAAATAAACCACGAAGATGAAGTAAAAGAAGAATTATCAGAAAATAATAGTGGAGAAAAAGCCTCGGAAGATATTGAAGCCTTAAAAGAAGAGTTAGCAGAAGCTAATGATGCTAAGCTAAGAGCTTTAGCTGAAGTTGAAAATATGAGAAGGAGAATGGAAAAAGAAAAACAAGAAAATGCTAGATACGGAGCTTCTAATTTAGCAAGAGGCATTTTTTCTGTTTTGGATAATTTTGATAGGGCTTTATTGGCCTCTCCTAAAGATTTAAAAAATAAAAAGGATATAGAAAAAAATTATATTTCCCTTCATGAGGGCGTTGAACTTACTGTTAAGGAAATTTTAAATACTTTAAATCAAAATGGAATAGAAGTTATTGTGCCATCTAAAGGAGATCCTTTTGACCATAATTTTCATCAAGCAATGTTAGAAGTTCCAACAAATGAATTTGAGCCTGGATGTATATGTGAGGTTTTACAATCTGGCTATAAAATTTATGATAGACTATTAAGGCCCGCAATGGTTGGCGTTAGTAAAAAAGAGTAATAATAAATAAGGTTATAAATATGGATGTTTTGACATTAGGTGATACTTCTTTTGAAATGCCTTTAGATCCCGCATGGGAGGTTACCTACTTTGATGAAGATTATTCAAAAGCAGATGTGCGATTTAATACAGGAAAATATCCGGTTTTAGGTGTAAAAATTATTAGTCTTGATGAGCCAAAGTATAAAAAAAATAATAAGCTTAAAGATTATTTATTTGATCCCATTTTAATTGAATCTCACCCTGATTTGCAAATAAAGATTTCTCCAAATGAAGTCTATGGAATTGAATATCAAGCTAACCTTGAGTCTGGAGAGAAGGTAAAGGTGTGGAGAAAAGCAACTATAATAGGCTCTAGAACTGTTAGGCTTGTGACCTTGGCGCTATCGTGGATGTCAAACCCTTCATCAGATAAAGCAGTAAATAATATTTTGAAAGAAATAGAAAAGAAATTGGAGCAGTGTAACTTTATTGCTAAAGAAACTAATTTAGATATTGAGGCTAAGGTTTCAGCAAGAATATCAAGATTGAAACAGGAGGTAATATCTCCTTGGAATGGGTTAAGTATTTTAATGCCCGCGTCTTGGCCATATGAAATAAATAAACAAGAAAAAACTTTAGTGAGCAGGGTCACAGGTTATGAGGAGGCTATGGTTTTTTTAAATTGTGATGAAATAAATATTCCAGATAGCACTAAAATAACACCTGAATATATGCAGCAAA
Source organism: Alphaproteobacteria bacterium MarineAlpha9_Bin3 (assembly GCA_002937655.1). GTDB lineage: Bacteria > Pseudomonadota > Alphaproteobacteria > TMED109 > TMED109 > TMED109. The sequence goes on from PTKH01000006.1 coordinate 56,744, forward strand.
TTGCCTCTTCTATTGGAGAAGACGAAAAAATTAAAGACATTTCTTTGCTTTCAACAGGGAAGGAAGTTTATCTCATTTCTTGTAACAAGGCGGAAAAGGATGGCGATGCAGGTTTGGTCTTAAATAATTATTTTTGGCATATTTTTGCAGTTAAAGAAAAAGTTATGATAAGATTACACTTTACATACGTTTTTCCAGATATGGATGACAAGTTTTTATATCAAATAGTTAATGTTCTTAATGAAAATATAAAAAACTTAAAGCTAGAGTAATTTTTTTATATTTAAGGCTTGTGTTTCAAATTTTAATCCCCATATAACAGCTGCAGACTAATTTTTAATAAATTTTAAAGAGAGAAAAAATAATGGGTAAAGTAATTGGAATCGATTTAGGTACTACGAACAGCTGTGTTGCAGTTATGGAGGGAGGTAATGCGAAAGTTATAGAAAATGCAGAGGGCGCCAGAACAACCCCTTCTATTGTTGCCTTTACTGAAAATAATGAAACTTTAGTAGGCCAAGCTGCAAAAAGACAAGCAGTGACGAACCCTGAGAATACTTTATTTGCCATTAAAAGATTGATAGGAAGACCTTTTACAGACGAAAAAGTTACTAAAGATAAAGACATGGTTCCATATAAAATTGTTAAATCAGACGGAGGAGATGCCTGGGTGAATGCTGCTGGTAAGGACTACGCTCCAAGCCAAATAAGTGCATTTACTTTACAAAAAATGAAAGAGACAGCGGAAGCACATTTGGGACATGAGGTAACAGAAGCAGTTATTACTGTGCCAGCATATTTCAATGATGCACAACGCCAGGCCACTAAAGATGCAGGAAAAATTGCAGGTTTAGACGTTTTAAGAATAATTAATGAGCCAACAGCGGCAAGTTTATCATATGGCTTAGACAAAAAAGAATCGGGCACTATAGTTGTATATGATTTAGGAGGCGGTACTTTCGATGTATCTGTATTAGAAATAGGTGATGGTGTTTTTGAAGTAAAGTCTACAAATGGAGATACTTTTTTAGGTGGCGAAGACTTTGATACAAAAGTAGTTGAGTATTTAGTTGATGAATTTAAAAAAGAAAATGGAGTGGATTTAAAAACAGATAATTTAGCATTACAAAGATTAAAAGAAGCTGCAGAAAAAGCTAAAATAGAACTGTCATCTACTGCTCAAACAGATATTAATTTACCATTTATTACAGCAGATGCCTCTGGGCCAAAACACTTAACTCTTAAATTTACAAGAGCAAAATTAGAAAGCCTTGTAGAAGATTTTGTAAAAAGAACTATCGAGCCATGTAAAGCAGCGTTAAAAGATGCTGGAGTTACAGCTAGTGATATAGATGAGGTAGTGTTAGTTGGCGGTATGACTCGTATGCCAAAAATTATAGAGACAGTTAAAGATTTTTTTGGAAAAGAACCTAATAAGGGAGTTAATCCTGATGAATGTGTTGCTTTAGGAGCAGCTATTCAAGGGGCTGTACTAGCAGGAGATGTTAAAGATGTTTTATTATTAGACGTAACACCTTTATCTCTAGGTATTGAAACTTTGGGTGGAGTTTTTACTAGATTAATAGAGAGAAATACCACTATACCAACAAGAAAAAGTCAGACTTTTTCTACTGCGGAGGATAATCAAACGGCCGTTACGATTAGAGTTTTTCAGGGAGAACGAGAAATGGCAGTCGATAATAAAATGCTAGGAAACTTTGACTTAGTTGGAATTCCTCCAGCCCCAAGAGGCATGCCCCAGATTGAAGTAACATTTGATATCGATGCGAACGGTATAGTAAATGTATCTGCTAAAGATAAAGCTACAAATAAAGAGCAAAAAATTAAAATACAGGCTTCTGGTGGCTTATCGGACTCAGATATTGAAAATATGGTCAAGGATGCAGAGTCACATGCCGAAGAAGACAAAAAGAAAAAAGAATCTATTGATGCTAGAAATCAAGCTGATGCTTTAGTGTATTCTACTGAAAAAAGTATGAAAGAACATGGAGAAAAGCTTCCTGCAGAGGACAAAGAAAAAATTGAATCAAGCGTAAAAGATTTAAAAGATGTTCTTGCTAACGCAGAAGCTACTAGTGAAGAGATTACGGCTAAAGTTGAAACGTTAAATGCTTCTGCTATGAAACTTGGCGAAATGATGTATAAAGAAAGCCAAGAACAAGCTGCAGCCGGAGCAGCTGGTGCTGAAGGAGCTGACAGTAAAGCTTCAGAGAAAGACGCCGATGTTGTGGATGCAGATTTTGAAGAAGTTAAACCTGACGAAAAAGATGAGAAAGCAACTGAAAAATAATTAAGCGTATTTTTTTGAAATTATAGGTAAAAACTAGATGCGTGATTATTATGAAATTCTCGGAGCAGATAGAAACACTTCTGACGCAGAGCTGAAAAAAAAGTTTAGAAAGCTTGCCATGCAATATCATCCAGATAAAAATCCTGGAGATAAAGAAGCAGAAGCAAAGTTTAGAGAAGTAGGGCAAGCCTATGACGTTTTAAAAGACCCTCAAAAGAAAGCTGCATATGACCAATACGGACACGCTGCCTTTGAGGGGAACTCTGCAGGTCCAGGAGGCCCAGGGGGAGCTGGCGGCTTTTCAGATATTTTTGAAGATTTGTTTGGCGACTTTATGGGAGGAGGCGGAGGACAAAGACAATCTCAAAGAGGGTCAGATCTCAGGTATAATATAGATTTAGATTTTAGTGAGGCATATTCTGGATTAAAAAGAGATATAAAAATAAATACATATGTAATGTGTGGAGCATGTAATGGAACTGGCGGTGAAGAAGGTGCTCAACCTGTCACTTGCGGTACTTGTAATGGTTCAGGAAAGGTTCGTTCTAGTCAAGGCTTCTTCATGGTAGAGAGAGCATGCCCAACTTGTGGCGGAAACGGGCAAATAATTAGCAAACCTTGTCGTGTATGTGTTGGAGAAGGAAGAGTACAAAGAGAAAAAACAATAAGTGTAAATATTCCGGCAGGAGTTGATGACGGAACTAGAATTAGAGTTTCGGGCGAAGGCGAAGCTGGACCTAATGGGACAGCAAATGGAGACCTTTATTTATTTGTTCAATTAAAGCCCCATGCTTTATTTAATAGAGATGGCTCAGACCTTTTAATAGAAGCTAAAGTGCCAATGACACTTGCTGCTCTTGGCGGATCTGTAGATGTGCCAACACCAGCAGGAGGAAAGGTTAGAGTTACTATTCCTGCCGGAACACAATCTGGACATAGGTTTAGATTAAAAGGTAAAGGAATGCCAGTTGTAAATAGATCTAATAAAGGTGATTTATATGTTGATGTTTATACAGAAATACCAGTATCCTTAAATAAAAAACAAAGAGAAATTTTAGAAGAATTACAATCAATGGAGAACTCAAGTAATCAGCCAGAAAGTGAAGACTTCATTAAAAAGGTAAAAAAAGCAGGGCGTTAAAATATGGAACGAGTTAAAGTTGGTATTTGTGGTGCATCCGGAAGAATGGGCAGAGCTTTAATAAAAGCAGTGTCTAATAATGAGCAACTTGAATTAGTCGCAGCATTAGAACATTCTAATAACGAAAATGTTGGAAAAGATGTTGGAGAGGTGGCGAATTCTGGAAAGCTAGGAATAGAAATTATTTCAGATGCTGAAGTCTTTTTTTCTAAATCTGAAGGGGTAATAGATTTCTCTTTTGCCTCTTCATCAATTGAAAATATTAAGATGGCTTCTAAACATAATTGTTCTTATGTATTGGGAACAACTGGTTTTGATAAAGAACAAATTAAAATAATTGAGGAGGTTGCAAAATCCATACCTATTGTGTTTTCAGCTAATATGAGTATAGGTGTAAATATTCTTTTATATTATGTCGAGATGATGGCTAAAAACCTAGGTAACGATTATGATGCGGAAATTCATGAAATTCATCATAGAGATAAATTGGATTCTCCCTCTGGTACAGCTCTTTCCATTGGGAAAGCTATTGCCAAAGGTAGAAAAATTGATTTAGAAAAAAATACTATCAAAAGTCGGTGGGGAATAGAGAATGAAAGAGAAAAAGGTGCAATTGGTTTTTCTATATCAAGAGGAGGTGATGTAATAGGAGACCATACGGTTACATTTGCAGGACCTGGAGAAAGGGTTGAGCTTAGTCATAAAGCGGGAAATAGAGAGATTTTTTCTAATGGAGCATTAAAGGCTCTAATTTGGTTAAAAGATCGGCCGCCTGGTTATTATACAATGGCTAATGTTTTAGGGCT
>PTKH01000060.1 GCA_002937655.1 Alphaproteobacteria bacterium MarineAlpha9_Bin3
CAGCAGCTGAAGAAGCAGCAGCAGCTGAAGAAGCTCCAAAAGCTGAAGAAGCTCCAGCAGCTGAAGAAGCTCCAGCATCTGAAGAAGCAGCAGCAGCTGAAGAAGCTCCAAAAGCTGAAGAAGCTCCAGCAGCCGATAAAAAGGAATAATAAATTTTTATAAATGAATAAAGATGATTTAATAATTATAGGAGTTGTTTCGGGAAAACATGGAATAAAAGGCCTTTTAAAAGTTAAATGGTTTACTGAGCGTGCTGAGGGATTAGAAAAATATAATCCTATATTTTTAGATGATGGAACTAAATATATACTAAAAATAAGGTTTAAAAACAAAGACCAAGCTATTTGTTATTTTGAAGGAGTAAATAACTCTGAAAAAGCAGACTTATTAAAAGGAAAACAAATTTATGCAAAAAGATCAGTCTTTCCTGAATTAAAGAATGATGAGTATTATCAGAGCGACTTGATTGGATGTAGAGTGGAAGATAATAAAGGAAAATTTTTAGGGAACGTTTCAGCAGTGTTTGATTATGGCTCTTCTCCTTTATTAGAGATAGGTAAGGAATTAGTTGTATTTAATAATGATAATTTTCCTTTAGTAAAAATTAAAGAAAAAAAAATTATCAGTAAATATGATTTTTTTGGAGATATTCAGAATGATTAATAAATGTTTTGAAGTTAGAGTGTTGACACTTTTTCCAGAGATGTTTCCTGGACCTTTATCCTATTCTTTGGCAGGTAAAGCGAGTGAAAAAAATATTTGGAGTTTAAAAACTGTTAATATAAGAGACTATGCTACAGATAAGCATAAAACTGTTGATGATGAACCATATGGAGGTGGGCCAGGTATGGTTATGAGACCAGATATTCTTGGAAAGGCTTTTGATAAAAATAATCCAAATAGTAAATGGAAAAAAATTATTTTAACTCCAAGAGGAAAACCACTTACTCAAAAAATGGTCAAAGATATTTCTTCTAAACCAGGCGCAGTTATAGTATGTGGAAGATATGAAGGAATAGACGAAAGATTTATATCTTCAAGGTCTTTAGAAGAGGTATCTATAGGGGATTATGTATTATCTGGAGGGGAACCTGCAGCTTTAATTTTAATTGATTCTATAGTTCGTTTATTAAGCGGAACTATTGGAAGCTCAGATAGTCTAATAGAGGAAAGTTTTGAAAATAATTTACTAGAACATCCTCATTATACTAGACCATACGAATGGGAAGGAATGAAACCTCCAGCAGTTTTATTATCTGGTAATCATAGAGAAATTGAAAAATGGAGAAAAAATATAGCCTTAGAAGATACAAAAAAACGGAGACCAGAACTTTTAATTAGTGAAAAAAAATAAATTTAGTGATAAGTATACTTTATTATAGAGAGGATAAAACAATGAATATAATTGATGATATAGAACGCGAACAAATGAAGGAAATTAGTGAAAAAAGAGATGTTCCTGAATTTAGTGCAGGCGATACAATGAAAGTTCATTTAAAAGTAGTTGAAGGTACTAGAGAAAGAATTCAAATCTTTGAGGGTTTGTGTATAGCTAAGTCTAACAGAGCTTTAAACTCTACTTTTACAGTAAGAAAAATATCTAATGGAGAAGGAGTGGAAAGAGTTTTTCCAGTTTATTCACCATTAATAAATAAATTAGAAGTAGTTAGAAAAGGTGATGTGAGGAGAGCAAAGCTTTATTATCTTAGAGGAAGATCAGGTAAGAAAGCTAGAATAGCAGAAAAAAGAATGGATAACAAAGATGTCAGTATTTCTAAAAATACTGTAAAAGAAACTCCTGCTAAAGAAGAAATAAAAAAAGATAATAATGAATAAAGCATAGATATGGCTATACAATTTTAGAGGTATTTTATTTTGAAAAAGACTTTATTCGATAAAATATGGGAACAACATGTTGTTGATGAGAGGCAAGATGGTAGTTCATTAATATATATTGATAGACATCTTGTTCACGAAGTTACAAGTCCACAAGCATTTGAGGGTTTAAGAAATAATAAAAGACCCCTTAGGAGACCTGATTTAACTCTAGCTGTGGCGGATCATAATGTACCTACTGAAAATAGGATAGAGGGAATAAAAGATGATATAGCTAGAATCCAGGTCGAAACTCTTGAAAAAAATATAAAAGAATTTCAAGTTCCATACATACCCTTAATGGATTCTCGTCAAGGAATAGTTCACGTGATAGGTCCTGAACAAGGTTTTACTTTGCCAGGCTGTACCTTGGTATGTGGAGATAGTCATACTTCTACGCATGGCGCATTTGGTGCACTGGCTTTCGGGATCGGTACTAGTGAGGTGGAACATGTTTTTGCTACACAAACATTAGTACAAAAAAGACCTAAGACTATGTTAATAAAGGTAGATGGCAAATTGTCGGTAGGAGTTACAGCAAAAGATATAGCTCTAGGTATTATTAGAAATTTGGGAACCTCTGGCGGAACCGGATATGTTTTAGAGTACGCAGGTGAAGCAATTTCTAATTTAAGTATAGAGGGTAGAATGACTCTATGTAATATGTCTATAGAAGCTGGAGCAAGAGCAGGTTTAGTAGCTCCTGATAATAAAACATTTAAGTATATAGAAAATAGGCCAATGGCTCCTAAAGGGGATCTCTTTGAAAAATCATTAGAAGATTGGAAACAGTTACCAAGTGATAATGGAGCTCATTATGATAAAGAAATTAAAATTGATGCAGACTCTCTTGAGCCACATCTAACTTGGGGTACTAGCCCAGAAGATGTATTACCTATAAATAGTGAAGTTCCGGACCCTAATAAACTAGAGAAAGAAAGCTTAAAAAATGCCATGCAAGATTCATTAGATTATATGGGGTTAATACCTGGAAGGCCCCTTACAGATATAAAAATAGATAAAGTTTTTATAGGTTCATGTACTAATAGCAGAATAGAGGACCTTAGAGAAGCTGCAGTAATTGCAAAAGGAAGAAAAGTAAATGATTCAGTGCATGCAATGGTGGTTCCTGGATCTGGTTTAATAAAGGAGCAAGCTGAAAAGGAAGGTATTGCAGATATTTTAATCGAAGCGGGTTTTGATTGGCGTGAACCGGGCTGTTCAATGTGCCTTGGAATGAATCCTGATCAATTAAAACCAAAAGAGAGGTGTGCGTCAACATCAAATAGAAATTTTAGAGGTAGGCAAGGAAGAGATGGAAGAACTCATTTAGTTAGCCCGGGTATGGCAGCGGCAGCGGCTATTGCTGGACATTTTGTTGATGTAAGAAATTTTAATTTAAAATAGGTATAAAAGTAAATGAAATCTTTTAATAAATTGAGTGGAGTTGTTGCACCTTTACCCCAAGTTAATATTGACACGGATGCTATAATACCTAAGCAGTTTTTAAAAACAATCGAAAGAACTGGCCTGGGAAAACATTTATTTCATGAAAAAAGGTATGATAAAGAGAATAATTTAAATAGTAATTTTATATTAAACAAAGCTCCATGGGATGGTGCAAAAATTATTGTTGCTGGAGATAATTTTGGATGTGGTTCTAGCAGAGAGCATGCCCCTTGGGCATTATTAGATTTTGGAATAAGCTGTATTATTTCGACTTCTTTTGCAGATATTTTTTATAATAATTGTTTCAAAAATGGAATTTTACCCATAGTTTTGGAAGAGAAAAATATACATGAAATTAATGAGTTAGCTCTAGAGGGGATAGAAATTTCTATAAATTTAGAAGATCAACAAATTATTGCACAAAATAAAATTTATAAATTTGAGATAGACCCATATAGAAAGCATTGTTTATTAAATGGATTGGATGATATAGGAATAACTTTAGAGACCGAAGATAAAATTAATTTATATGAAGATAAATTAAATAATAAAAAATGGCATGTGCCTGATAAGATTTAATAAACGGAATAGGTGATTAAATGAAAAATAGTAATAGAAAAGTTTTAATGTTACCAGGTGATGGTATAGGACCAGAGGTGATGAAAGAGACAAAAAAAGTAATAGATTGGTTCGATAAACGCCTTGAAGTAGGCTTTGATTTAGATGAGGGATTAGTTGGAGGGGCATCATATGATAAGTATAAAACGCCTCTCACAGATGAAGTAATGGATAAAGCGTTTAATGCTGACGGGGTTTTATTTGGTGCAGTAGGGGGTCCTGATTATGATAGTCTTCCTTTTTCAGAGAAGCCAGAGAGGGGCCTATTAAGGTTAAGAAAAGAGTTAGGTTTATTTGCTAACTTAAGACCGGCAATAGTATTTGATGCACTAGTAGATGCTTCTAGCCTGAAAAAAGAAATTGTATCTGGCCTAGATATTATGATTTTAAGAGAATTGACAGGAGGAATATATTTTGGAGAACCTAGAGGCATTAATGAACTAGATGATGGTTCAAAAGTAGGAATTAATACCGAAGTTTATTCAACCAATGAAATTAGAAGAGTGGGAGATGTTGCTTTTGAATTAGCATCAAAGAGAAGAGGTCTTGTTCATTCTGTTGAAAAAGCAAATGTAATGGAAAGTGGATTATTATGGCGAGAAGAAATACAGAAGCTTTATGATGAAAAACATAAATATTTAAAACTAGAACATATGTATGCAGATAATTGTGCCATGCAATTGGTTAGAGACCCACACCAATTTGATGTAATAGTTACAACAAATCTTTTCGGAGACTTATTGTCAGATATTTCGGCTCAACTTACTGGATCTCTAGGAATGCTTCCTTCCGCTTCATTAGGTGAGTTAAATGAATATGGTATTAGAAAGTCTTTATTTGAGCCTGTTCATGGAAGCGCGCCAGATATATCTGGACAGGGAAAAGCTAATCCGATTGCAATGATATTATCTTTTTCAATGATGTTGAGATACTCGCTTGATAGAGTTGATGATGCTAATTTAGTAGAAAAAGCTGTCAATTTAGCATTAGACGATGGATTGAGGACTGCTGATATTATGCAACCAGGAAAAACCTTAATTTCTACCGAGCAAATGGGAGCTGAAATATGCAACCGATTAGATAA
>PTKH01000061.1 GCA_002937655.1 Alphaproteobacteria bacterium MarineAlpha9_Bin3
ACCATAAATAATATTTCAAAAGATCTCATAATATCAAAGGCCTGAGGCTCAACTGTTCCTAAAACAATATATGCCCACAATGCTCCCGCCAAACCGCACAAAAATGAAGAAACACCGAAAGCTAACAACTTAGTTTTCATAAGGTTTATTCCTATAGCTTCGGCTGCTATATCCATATCTCTTACTGCCATCCATGCTCTCCCTATTTCAGACCTAGCTAAATTACGGACAGCGAATGCGCACAAAACTACTATAGTTAAGACTAATAAATATTTGCTAAGTGGATTATCAATAGCAAAACCTAATATACTCATAGGTGGAGCAGTAATGACTCCTGATGAATCATAATTAGTAAACCATCCAAAATTAGTTAAAAGCCATTCTACAAAAAATTGTGCTGCCAACGTAGCAACAGCAAGATAAAACCCTTTAATTCTCAATGAGGGTAATCCAAATAAAATTCCTACACCTGCAGAACAAATACCTCCCCATATAAAAGCTATTAAAAAAGGAACCTCTGGTACCCTTACCTGCAAATTATATGCAGCAAAAGCACCAACAGCCATAAAAGCTGCTGTGCCTAGTGAAATTTGCCCAGCATAACCAGTCAAAACATTTAAGCCCAATGCAGCCAATGATAAAGCTAAAAAAGGAATCAATATAGAACTTAGCCAATAATCATCAGCAATAAATGGAATGACTAAAAAAGCAAAAAGCATTAATAAGCCCATTGCTACTTTATCTTGAAATATAGGCAATATTGCCTGATCTGCCTTGTAAGTAGTTTTAAATTGGCCTGATTCTCTATATATCATTTTAAACTCTCTCTATTATTTTTTCACCAAATAATCCCTCTGGTCTAATCATCAATACTATTAAGGCCAGCATATAAGGGAACCAATTTTCTATCCCATAACCTATATAAGCACCTAAATAAACCTCCGCTAATTTTTCTCCACAACCAACTATCAAACCTCCGATGATTGCTCCTGGCACAGAAGTAAAACCACCTATAATAAGTACAGGAATTGCTTTCAATGCAACCGTAGAAATAGCAAATTGAACCCCTAATTTAGAGCCCCAGACAACACCTGCTACAAGTGCAACTAGTCCAGCAGTGGACCATACATAAATCCATATCGTACTTAAAGGAATTCCTACAGACAATGCTGCTTGATGATCATCTGCTACTGCTCTTAAAGCTCTACCTATCACAGTATATCTAAAAAATACTGACAGCACTAATACTAAGCCACCAGCTATTAGAGCTGCCCAAACATCAAATTTATTGATTAAAGCATTTCCTATCTCAAAAGCAGCATACTGATCAACACCTAAATCTAAAACACCTACATGTGAACCCCAAATTAATTGGGCAAACCCTTCAATAAAATAATTTAAACCAATTGTAGCCATAAAAAGAATTATCAAATCTTGGTTAACTAGCGGCCGCAACATTACTCTTTCTATAAATATAGCAAGTAATATCATTACCCCCGTAGTAATAGCCATAGTGATCAAAATAGGAACACCCATCTCTAATAAGCGAACAAAAGTTAAAGCAGCAAATAAAACCATAGCACCTTGAGCAAAGTTAAAAACTCCCGAGGCTTTAAATATTAAAACAAATCCTAAAGCTACTAGAGAGTACATAACACCAGATAACAAACCACCTATAAAAACTTCTATAAAAAACCACCAATCCATTACCCTGCTCCTAAATATGCATCAATTACTTTTTGCTCAGAACGAACCTCGTCAGGAGTACCATCAGCAATCTTAATACCATAATCAAGAACTGCTACCCTGTCAGATATATCCATTACAACCCCCATATCATGTTCTATTAAAACTATAGTTGTTCCAAACTGTTCGTTTACATCTAAAATAAAACGACACATATCTTCTTTCTCTTCTACATTCATACCTGCCATTGGCTCATCTAGTAATAATAATTCTGGTTCTAAAGCTAAAGCCCTTCCCAATTCAACTCTTTTTTGTAAGCCATAAGGCAACCTTGCAACTGGTGTTTTTCTTATAGATTGTATCTCTAAGAAATCTATAATTTCCTCAGCTTTTTGCCTATGCTCTTCTTCTTGTTTTCTTCCCATACCCAAATAAAGGGTTTCTAAAAATAAATTGCGTTTCATTAAAATATTTCTACCTGTTAAAATATTTTCTAAAGCCGACATACCTCTAAAAAGAGCAATATTTTGAAAAGTTCTTGCTATTCCCATTCTTGCAATATCATGAGGAGCAATTTTTTTTCTCAACTTACCTTTCCACTCTACTACTCCTTTTTGAGGAATATAGATTCCAGAAATCACATTAAGCATAGAAGATTTTCCTGCTCCATTAGGACCAATTATAGCCAGTATCTCTCCTTTTTTTATCTTTAGATTTACATCTTGTAATGCTTTAAGGCCTCCAAAAGATAAGCTTATATCCTTTATATCCATTAAAACTTCTAATTTTGTAGAACTATTATTTTTAGCATCTACACTCATGCAACTTCATCCTTTAAATTAATAGTATTCATATCCTGAATTTTTAAATCCGCGCTTATTGAACCTTTTCTTCCATCTTCAAATGTAACTTCAGTTTCAATATAACAATGATTTTCAGAACTATATAAAGCATCTACTAGCTTTCCATACCTCTCCGAAATAAGGTTTCTTCTAACCTTATTAGTTCTCGTTAACTCTCCATCATCCGCATCTAATTCTTTATGTAGAATTAAAAAACGTTTTATCTGCGAATCTCTTAATTCCTCATCTTCTGCTAAATCCTCATTAACCTTATTAATTTCTTTAGATATTAGATCATATACGGTACTCTGCCCGGCTAAATCAATATAGCCGGAATAAGCTATATTATTTCTTTCAGCCCAGCTTGCTACTGCTTCTAGATCTATATTTATAAAACAAGATACAAAATCTTTATTGTCTCCAAAAGCAACAGCTTCTTTTATAATTCCACAGAATTTTAGTTTATTTTCAAGATACTTCGGAGCGAACATTTTTCCAGAATTTAATTTTCCCACATCCTTGGCCCTATCAATAATTTTAAGATGTCCATTATTATCTATAACTCCAGCATCTCCAGTTTTTACCCAGCCTTTATTATCAATTGTTTCCTTAGTAGCTTCTTCATTTTTATAATAACCCTTAAAAACTCCTGGCCCCTTATAAAATACTTCTCCATCTTCAATTTTAATATCTACTCCTGGAAAAACTGGCCCTACAGTTTTTGGATCAACATCTCCATCACGATGAAGAGAAACAAATACACTTGCTTCAGTTTGTCCGTACAAAACTTTTAAATTAATTCCTAAGGACCTATAAAAAAGGAAAGTATCTGGCCCCATAGCTTCTCCAGCAGTGTAAGCAATTCTAACTCTTGTTAATCCAAGATTATTCTTTAGAGGGCCATAAACTAAAAAATATCCTAAACCGTATATTAGCCTATTAAATAAGGAAACCTTTTTTTTGTCTAAAATATCATTACCCCATTTTTTTGCTACACGCATAAAATAGTTAAAAACCCATAGTTTTATTTTAGAAGCGTCTTGCATCCTGACCATCAATTGTGTAAGCATACCTTCCCAAACTCTTGGGGGAGCAAAATAATAAGTGGGTCCAATTTCTCTCATATCAATAGTCAAAGTATCTCTGCTTTCAGGGCAATTAATACAAAAACCAGAGATATATGATTGTGCCACACAAAATATATTATCTCCTACCCAAGCCATTGGTAAATAAGCAACAACCTCATCATTAGATGTTGTTTTTTCTAATTCACAAGCTACGCTAGTAACTGATATTATATTGTAATAAGAGAGCAAAACCCCTTTTGGCCGGCCTGTTGTTCCTGATGTATAAAGCATGATTGAAATATCATCTTTAGAAGTTTTATCAATTTCTTCATCCAGATTAATTTCTCTATCTTTATTATGAAGTAATATTTCATCTAAAGCTTTAACTTCTTCTTCGTTATAATCTTCAAGCCCACGAGGATCATCAAAAAATACATTTTTTAATAAAGGCAATTTAATTTTTATCTCTAGAATTTTATCTACTTGTTCTTGATTTTCTACAATGGCAATTTTAACCTCTGCATGTTCTAATATATATTGCAATTCATCAGCTACAGAGTCTTGGTAACATGGAACAGGAATAGCCCCTAATATTTGGGCCGCCGCTATAGATAAATATAGATTTGGCCTATTGTCTCCTATTATAGCTATTTTTTCTCCTCGCTTTAGCCCAGAATCTCTAAGTCCGTCAGCAAGAATAATTGCTTTTTTATAAAAAACATCCCATGATAAAGTTTGCCAAATACCAAACTCTTTTTCTCTTACACTAGGTTTACCTTTAAATATAACAGCATTATTCCGTAATATTTTAGGAAAAGTATCTAAGCTATTAAAATCTCGCGACATAATAAAAATCTTCTTTAAAAAAATAGTTTAATTTATACATTTAAGTATATATTTGATACTTATGAATCAAAAAGAAAGCAAATAATAATAT
>PTKH01000062.1 GCA_002937655.1 Alphaproteobacteria bacterium MarineAlpha9_Bin3
GCTTGTTCTTGCTTAACTTTATTACCTGTTAGTTTTGAAAACCATTTATTTTTAAATAGACTCATCAACTTTTCCCAAAAGCATATTATTATCTATACCGGTGATTTTACATTTATATATTTTTTTTTGCTCAGCATTCTTAATCTTAGCAACTAAGAAATTTTCGCAATGACCTATACCTTCTTTTGTCTCAATAAGAACGTTTTGTACAGTATTTATTGATTGCTTTAATTTTTGTTGTAATTGATACTCTCCAGTTTCTCTAAGTATTTTTGCTCTCTTTTTTATAATAGTTTTAGGTAATTGTGGCATTTTAGCTGCAGGTGTTCCAGATCTTGAAGAATATGGAAATACATGTAAGAAAGTAAGATCCAGATCTTTTACTGCATTAAGAGTATTATAAAAAGCTTCCTCAGTTTCGGTAGGAAAACCAGCTATTAGATCTGCACCAAATAAAATATCTGGTCTTACTCTCTTTAGGTCATCTATAAGTTTTTTTGCATCTTTAGAGTTATGTCTTCGTTTCATTCTTTTTAAAATCAAATCATCATTACTCTGAAGACTTAAATGAATATGTGGCATAAGTCTTTTCTCGGTTTTAAACGCTTCTAATAGTTCACAATCAATTTCTGCAGCGTCAAGAGAAGAAATTCTTAATCTTTTTAATTCTGGGACTAACTTCAATATTTTTTTTACTAAAATTCCTAAATTGTTTTTACCAGGTAAATCTTCTCCATATGATGTTAAATCAACACCTGTTAAAATTACTTCCTCTATACCAGTGCTAATAATATTTTTTATTTCAGAAATAATTAAACCAGATGGAACACTCATGCTATCACCTCTAGCTTTAGTTATTATACAAAAAGTGCATGAATGGTTACAACCATTTTGAATTCTTATAAAAGCTCTTGTTTTTGATTGATTATTACTAATTGATTTAAAATGGTTTGCGTCTTCTGTAATAGCATTCTCATTGTCAATTTCTGGTTTTAATCCCCACAAACCTGGTTTAAGTTTATTTTTATTAGGAATAATTTTATCTACTTCCGGCATATTATCCCATGATTTATGATCCAGTTCAACTGCGCACCCTGTAGCCATTATATATGCATTGGGATATTCTTTTCTAGCTTTTCTGATTTGTTGTCTTGCTTGTCTTTCAGCCTCAGCCGTAACAGCACAAGTATTTATAACTAAAATATCTTTTTTAGAAGAATAATTTGTAAAATGACTTATTTTTTCACTCTCATATGAATTTAGCCTACAGCCTAGGGTTATCGTCTTTAAAGTTTTTGTCATTTTTCTATACCTAAAGTACTAAAATCCCCTAAGAAAGATACTGATACTGGTCCACTCATGATTACATGATTATCTGTTTTAACATTCCAAGAAATATTCAAAGATCCTCCATCTAGTTGTACTTCAGCTGTTTCTTTTGATAAACCTTTTTTATAAGCAGCTACTAATACTGCACAAGCACCGGATCCACAAGCTAAAGTTTTTCCAGCTCCCCTTTCCCAAACTATAACTTTAATTTTTTGATCATTAATTATTTCGCATATCTCTACATTAACTTTTTGAGGAAATAGTTTATGGGTTTCTATATAGGGGCCAATTTTATCAATTGTAAAATTTTTTAAATCTTCAACAAAAAACACTATATGAGGATTTCCAATATTTACTGCAAAGCCATTTTTAAGAGAAAATTGCTCAAAATTAATTTCTTCTATGTTTTCACTCAAGGGTATATCTTGCCAACCTAATTTAGGTTTACCCATATCAACTTTTATATTTCCATTAACTTCTGACTCTGCTTTTAATATTCCAGAAATTGTTTCTATTAATATTTGTTTTTTGGGAGAAGATGCAAATAAAATACCTGCAACACAGCGGGCAGCGTTTCCGCAGGCTTCTGCTTCTGACCCGTCGGAGTTGAATATCTTCATTAAAACGTCCGCTAATTTAGAATTCTTTATTTCTATGACTTGATCGCAACCAACACCAAATCTTCTGTTAGAAATAAGTCTGATATTTTTTTCATTAATAATATAATTATTATTTCTAGAGTCTATTATTACAAAATCATTACCTAGACCATGCATCTTTATAAAAGGTTTTTTCATAATTTGTCTATTAACCACGGTTTAATATTATTATAGTATATATAAAGAATAGTTGACGTTTTAGCTAGTAAGATGTACTAAATACTTTAATTTTAGTTATAATTTTACTTAATAGACTTTGAGGAGTCACACTGGTCTTCGATTTTCGTTCACCGGTGTTAATTTTTTTATTTGAAGATATATATATGTTTGATAGTTTAAGTGATAAATTAGTTTCAGCTTTTGATAAAATTAGAGGTCGAGGATCTTTATCTGAGAGTGACATAGCAAATGCTATGAAAGAAGTAAGGTTAGCTTTAATTGAAGCTGATGTGGCTCTAGACGTAGTTAAACAATTTATTTTAGATATAACTTCAGAAGCTAAAGGTCAACAGATAACAAAATCTGTAAAACCTGATCAAATGGTTTTTAAAATTGTTCAAGATAAATTAACAGAATTACTAGGAGGAGAGAATGTTGATAATAACATAAAATTATCATCACCTCCGTCTTCTATAATGTTAGTAGGACTTCAGGGGTCAGGAAAAACTACTTCTGCTGCTAAAATGGGCCTTAAACTTAAAAATTCAGGAAAGAAAGTACTTTTAGCCTCTTTAGATGTTCAAAGACCAGCTGCTATGGAACAACTTCAAATTTTAGGTGATCAAACTAATATTGATGTTTTACCCATTGAAAAAAACCAAAGCCCAGTTGAAATTACAAAAAGGTCTTATCAGTTAGCTAAACTAAGTGGATATGACGTTATAATTTTAGATACAGCAGGAAGAACAAGTGTAGATGATGAGTTAATGAATGAGTTAGGTGAAGTTTACAAAGCATCTAATCCATCTGAAGTATTTCTTGTAGCGGACGCGATGACAGGTCAGGAGGCTGCAAATGTTGCCAGAAGTTTTAAAGAAAAATCTAATGTAACAAGTATTATTTTAACTAGAGTGGATGGAGATGCTAGGGGTGGAGCAGCACTTAGTATGTCAAATATTACCAGTTGCCCCATAAAATTTATGGGAACAGGAGAAAAATTAGAAGCATTTGAAACGTTTAAAGCAGAAAGAATTGCCTCTCGTATTTTAGGTATGGGTGATGTAGTAAGTCTTGTTGAAAAAGCGCAAAGTGAAGTTAAAGAAGAAGAGGCTAAAGATTTAGCAAAAAAAATATCTAAAGGTACTTTTGATTTTAATGATTTCCGAAAACAGTTAAATCAAATGAAGAAAATGGGCGGAATGCAGGGTATTTTAAGTCTATTGCCGGGAGCACAGAAAATAAAAAAGCAAATGGCTGTTGGTGGATTAGATGATAAAATTTTAGTAAAAATGGATTCTATGATTTCATCAATGACATCTAAAGAAAGAGTCAATCCAAAATTATTAAATGGTTCTCGTAAGAGGAGAATAGCAGAAGGTTCAGGTAATTCTGTTCAAGACTTGAATCGATTACTTAAACAATTCAAACAAATGACTTTAATGATGAAGAAAATGGGTAAAAAAGGCAACATGGATATATCTGATGCAATGAATATGCCGGGCATGGATATGCCAAATGGTTTACCAAAAGGATTTAATCCAGGGTCATTCCCATTTAGAAGAAGATAATAATTTTAATTAATTTAACAATAGAAAAGGAAATAATATGCCATTAAAAATTAGACTTAGCCGTGGAGGAAATAAAAAAAGACCTCATTATAGAATTGTTTTAGCAGATTCTAGAGCGCCTCGGGATGGAAGGTTTATTGAAAGGCTTGGAACATATAATCCACTTTTATCTAAAGATAGTGATCAAAGAATAGTTTTTAATGAAGAGAGAGTTAAACATTGGTTAAAAAATGGAGCTAAACCCTCTGATCGTGTGACTAAGTTTCTATCTCAAGTTAAAATTATAGAAGATATTAAAAGAGATAATCCTAATAAAGCTAAACCAAAAGCTAAAGCTCAGGAAAGAGCACAAGCCATAGAGGATGCTAAATTAGCTGCAGAAGAAGAAAAAGCTAAAGCCGAAGCCGCTCCAAAAGCTGAAGAAGCAGCAGCAGCTGAAGAAGCTCCAGTAGCTGAAGAAGCTCCAAAAGCTGAAGAAGCAGC
>PTKH01000063.1 GCA_002937655.1 Alphaproteobacteria bacterium MarineAlpha9_Bin3
ATAAAAAATCTGGCTTGACGAAACATTGAGTTTTGCCAGCTTGGATAAGAACCTAATATAAAATATTTTTTACCTGATCCTCCATCTATATAGTCAATGATTGGCTTAGCGTCTTGAGAAGGAGTAGGGCCAATAGTAAAAAAATTGGGGTGACAAAAACGTCCCTCATGATTAGTAGCACTTATTAATGGTGTATTTAAATTACTAAGATGACGGGAAGCATATTTACGTCCAGCAGCAATAAAAGGACCAATTATTCCTGAAACTTTATCTTCATTAACTAATTCTTTACAAACTTTATCTAAATTATTTGGATGTCCTTCTGAGTCTTTATATATTGCTTCAACTTTACGACCTAATATACCTCCATTAGAATTTAGCTTTTGTATACCTGCTTCAATACCAGCTTGCATCTGCTTTAATATATCATCCGCTTCTCCTGAAATAGGTAATAACACTCCTATTCTTACTATATTATCACTTGCTAATGTAAAAGGTATACTTCCAAATAAAGAGCTAGTTATTCCTAAACCAATTGATTTTAATAAATTTCTACGATTATAAATTTTTGGATTATTTGAACTAAAATTCATATATTAATTCCTTTTCTTTTGCTGATATAAAATATTATCAAATAAATAGAATTTATTAAATAGTTTAATTTTATATTAAATTGCTAGTATATACCAATCTGAATAATAATGTTAATAAGAGATATATTTTTTTATAAATAAAGTAATATTTTCTTAAATAAATTAAATAGCTTTTTGATTTTAAAATAAAATATGGCATTTATATAATTAAAAGAGTTGCTATTTATAAATGGATAATTCATGAAAAAAATTTTCATTATATTTTTAATGAGCTTTATTTTAGTTCCTTTAGCATATTCTAAGTCTTCAAACCCTTTGTCAGGTAATTCCAATTCAATTGATTCTGGTAAAAAATTATATGGTATCAAATGTTCTAAATGTCATGGAATAAAAGCTAAGGGAATAAACAATGGTCATACAAAAACACCAAATTTAAGAAAATATAAAAGAGGTTATAAAGAATTTGTATATATTATTGTAAATGGTTATGTGAGAATGCCAGCTTGGGGTGGTATGGGAGTCCTCAGTCAAAAACAAATGGATGAAATTGCAGCATTTGTTGAAAGTTTAAGTTTAGACTTAAATGAGTGGGAAGATTAAGTTATTTTTTATTATTTTTTTCAATTAGTTATTGCTTTTGTTTATTTTATAATGTTAGCCTAAATCTCCAATGAGAATGATAATCAATCTCATTTGGTAGATTTAGTTAATTTTAACGTAATTATATTTAATTGGGGAGGATTAAATGAAATTTACAAGAAGAAACTTTTTACTTGGAACGGCTTCGTCTTCAGTTGTTGCTAGTGTATTTAGTGCTGTAAGCATTGCTGAGGCTAAGATAGTTGCAGGTTCAAGTGCTATGGACCGTAAATTAATATTTAAAATGATAAGAACATTATACCCGCATGCAAGTTTTCCAGATGGCCCTTATGAAAGAACTACAGATGATGTAATTAATAAAGGTAATGCAGATGCAGGAAAAATGATTATGATGAGAGATGGTTTGCGCAATTTAGCAGATGCTTCATTTCAAAGTTTAAATTTTAAAAATGCAACTTCTTATCTTAAAACTATAGAAGGGTCAGCTTTTTTTAATCATGTTAGAGCAACTAGTGTTGTGACATTATATAATGATAAAGAAGTATGGGACATTCTTGGTTATGAAGGCTCTAGTTTTGAGAAGGGTGGTTATATTAATAGAGGGTTTAACGATTTAAATTGGCTACCTGAACCTAGAATAGAAGAGCATCCTGATCATGCTAATTTTTTTACTGCGACTCAAAAAAAGCTAGCCGCAGTCAATAATACAAATAAAAATAATTAGATTGGGGGAGAGAAAAATGAATATAGATAAAAATGAAAAAGCGGTAGTAATAATTGGATCAGGTGCTGGTGGTGGACAAATGGCACATCAATTAACAAAAGAAGGTATCGCATGTGTATGTCTTGAGGCTGGACCTTTTATAAAGCCAGAAGATTATTCTAATGATGAGTGGTCAGCATTCTTACAAATGGCTTGGTTAGATGCTAGAGGTACTAGTGGGACATGGAGAGTTAATAAAGATTTTCCTGGTCTTCCTACTTGGCTAGTTAAAGCTGTTGGAGGAACTACTACTCATTGGGCAGGCGCAACTCCAAGGTTTTTAGATTATGAGTTCAGAACTCGTTCCACCTATGGAGATATAAAAGGTGCTAATCTTTTAGATTGGCCAATAACATTGAAAGATATGGAACCTTACTATGACAAAGCTGAAAAGGCGATTGGTTCTACTCATCGTCATGGAAGACCACCATTACCTGCAAATAATAATTATAAAGTTTTTGCTAATGGTGCAGAAAGAGTAGGTTATCAGTACTATGCTACTGGTCCATATGGAACTAATGCTGAACCTTATGATGGTAGACCAGGAAGTATACAAGATGGTTTTAATTTTCAAGGCGATAAGAATTCTTCGAAATGGAGTACAGCTGTAAGTGAAATACCTAAAGCACTTAAAACTGGTTTATTAGATTTAAGGCCACAGTCTCATGTTGTTCAAATCACGCATGATAGTTCTGGTTTAGTTGATGCAGTAATTTATGTAGATTCTAATGGGGATATTCAACGTCAAGCTGCAAAAGTAATATGTGTAGCTGGAAATTCAATTGAATCACCAAGATTATTGTTAAATAGTGCTTCTGATATGTTTCCAAATGGATTGGCTAATAGCTCTGATCAAGTAGGCAGAAACTATATGAGACATATGACTGGTTCTGTATACGCACGATTTGAAAAAGAAGTAAATTTTTATCGTGGTGAGACAATGGCAGGTTTTATAGGAGATGAAGTTATTAATGATCCTTCTAGAGGATTTGTGGGAGGTTATTATATGGAAACACTAGCTTTAGGGCCTGCTTTCTTATCTAGTTTCCTAGATCCTGGAGCATGGGGAGAAGATTTTGCAAGAATGATGGATGGTTATTCTAATATTGCAGGTATGTGGTTAGTAGGTGAAGATATGCCACAAGCTACAAATAGGGTAACTTTATCAGATACAATTAAAGATCAATATGGTATGCCAGCTCCAAATGTTCATTTTGATGATCATGCAAATGATATCGCTATGAGAGAATATGCTTATGGTAAGGCAGAAGCTTTATATAAATCTGTTGGAGCAGTACAAATGTTTAGAACTCCTCCATATCCTTCCACTCATAATTTAGGAAC
>PTKH01000064.1 GCA_002937655.1 Alphaproteobacteria bacterium MarineAlpha9_Bin3
TCCCAAAAATAAAATGTAAAATTTATGTAAAAATAATTTAGTTTATTTGATATATTTTTACTACATATAGTTAATATATTTAGTTATAATGGAAATTTTAAAATGTTAAATTATAGTTTAAGAACTAATAATTTTTTAAATTCAGAAAAATTTTTAAATAATTTGATAGCTGTACTGGGACCAACTAATACAGGTAAAACTCACTATGCAATTGAGCGAATGCTACAATATAATTCAGGCGTGATAGGCTTTCCTCTAAGATTATTAGCAAGAGAGGTATATGACAAATTAGTAAATAAAAAGGGTTTATTAAATATAGCCTTAATTACGGGAGAGGAAAGAATTGTTCCAGATACTGCTAAATATTTTATTTGTACAGTTGAGGCTATGCCAAAAAATTTACACGTAGATTTTGTTGCAATAGACGAGGCCCAACTTTGTATGCATAATGAAAGAGGCCATATATTTACAGATAAAATTTTAAACCATAGGGGAGAACAAGAAACAATGTTTCTTGGCTCAGATAGTTTGGAACAACTATTAAAATATATTTATCCAAATATTTTTATAAAAAAAATGACTAGGTTTTCAACTCTTAAATATACAGGTAAAACTAAACTAACGAGAATACCTAGAAGATCTGCTATTGTTTCATTTTCTATAAATGATGTTTATGAAATAGCAGAATTAGTAAAAAGAAAACATGGGGGGACAGCCGTGGTTCTTGGGGCTTTAAGTCCTAAAACTAGAAATGCACAAGTGGAATTATATGAATCTGGAGAGGTAGACTATTTAGTAGCCACAGATGCGATAGGTATGGGACTAAATATGGATATTAATCATGTCTACTTTGCAAAAAATAATAAATTTGATGGTAGAGTTACTAGGCCTTTGACAATTTCTGAATTAGCCCAAATAGCAGGTAGAGCAGGAAGATATAAAAAAGATGGATCTTTTGGTATTACTGCGAAGTGTATAGATTTTTCGGCTAACGCAATAAACGCTATAGAAAATCACATTTTCTCTAGTATTAATACAATGATTTGGAGAAATAATGATTTGGATTTTACTTCTTTGAAATCATTGTTAAGAAGTTTAAGTTTAATGCCAAATAAATCATATTTAACTATGAGTCCAGAGGCAGAAGATGAAAGGCTCTTGAAAGCGCTGTCAAAAAAATCATCAATTAAAAATAATTTATTAGGAGAGAAACAAGTTAAATTAATATGGGAAATTTGTTCAATACCAGATTATAGTAAAAATTTTGATGATTCACATTTAGACCTAATTGAACAAATATATTTATTTATAGAAGATAAAGGAGAAATTCCTGAAAGCTGGGTAAATAAAAAATTAGATGGTCTAAATAATATAAAAGGTGAATTAGATCTTTTAGGTACTAGATTAGCAAATGTACGAACATGGAATTATATATCAAATCATAAGGATTGGATAAAAACTGGAAGTGGTATAGATAAGCGAGCTCGATATATAGAAAATAGGCTGTCTGATGCTTTACATGCTGGGCTAATTGAAAGATTTGTTGACTACAAGATGGCAAAGTTTTCCAAAAGTTTAGATGTAGAAAATGAACTTATTGCAAGCATTAATAAAGATAATTCAGTTTTAGTTGAGGGGCATTATATTGGCCGATTAGAGGGTTTTAGTTTTATAAATGAAGTATCTAAAAATCCTCAAGATAAAAAAGAGGTATTAAAAATAGTTAGAAGGACTTTATATGATGAGTTAAAAAGAAGAGTAGAAAAATTTCAGAAATGTAAAGATAGTGAAATATTTTTTGATCAAGAGATGAGTATTTATTGGAAAAATCACTTATTAGGAAAATTGACTAAAGGTTCCTCTATTATTAATCCAAAAGTATTTATGAAAAATTTTGTTTTATTAGATGATGTTGATAAAAGTAATATTAAAAAAAGATTATCTCAGTTCGTAAAAAAAAGCATTTCTAATTTTATGTTACCTTTAACTAAATTGTATGAAAAAAATCAACAAGGACTTAATAGAGGTATAATATATCAATTAAATGAATCTTTAGGCTTGATTAAATTATATAATGAAAAAAAAAGGTTAATTATTTATCTGAGTGATAAGGATAAAAACTCTTTATTAAGTTCTGGTATTAAAATTGGAGAATTATTTATATGGCTTCCTATACTATTTGAGAAAAAAAATAGAAATTTTCTATGGAGCTTGAGGAAAATTTTTTATGAAACACAATATAGAAGTGTTTATCCAAATATAAATATTATTATAAATAAGCGTGATGCCCAAAAAGAAATACGCTATTCTAATGAATTTATTTTAATTGGAGAAAATTTTTATAATTTTCAATTAATAGAAAAAATTATAAATGCAATAAAACAAGTTCTTAAGCATAAAAAAATATTCTATTCTAGTAAGAAGAATATTAATTATTTCAATAAAAAATATAATCTTTCCTTCTCTCAATTAAAAGAAATTTTATATATTTTAAACTTTAAAAAAGATAAAATGAATCCTATTAAATATTTATTAATAGAAAATAATGATGAAAAGAAAAGTCGAATTAAATTAGATAAAAAGAATTCACCTTTTGCTGTATTACAAAATTTAACGATAAATTAAAATGTCATCTAGATAAATTATTGATTTTGTGTTAGTAGGCTTTAATTAGAATAATATTTAACAGATTTTTAATTAAATATGGATGATATGATGTTTACTTCTTTTAAAGATATATTTAAAAACTCAAATGTTAAGATAGAGACCTCAAATGATGAATATAAAGTTGCATCTACGGCACTTTTATGTGAGGCAGCTTCAATGGATGGAGTTTTTGATGAAAATGAAAAAAAGCTAATATTAATTTTAATACAAAAACAATTTAATGTTGATGAAAATGAAGCTAAAAAAATTTATATTGAAGGTAAAAACTTAGCTGAAAACTCCTCTCAGTTATATGGTTTTACTAGAGTAATTAAAGAATCTTGGGATAATGAAAAAAGAATTAGTTTGCTTGAGATGTTGTGGGAATTGGCATATGTTGACGGTGAATTAGACGCCGCTGAAGATATGCTTATACGAAGAATTGCTGGACTTATTCATGTAGAAGATAGAGATAGAATTGAAGCTAAACAGAGAATTTTAAAAAAATTAAATAAGTAGACAGTTAAAAATTAAGAGAGGTATATTAATGGCTTATGTCGTTACTGAGAGTTGTATAAAATGTAAATTTACTGATTGCG
>PTKH01000065.1 GCA_002937655.1 Alphaproteobacteria bacterium MarineAlpha9_Bin3
GAGTTTTAAATTTGATAATATGTCAGTGACATATGCAAGAGGAAATATAAAAGATGAAAAACTTAAAAATGTGTCTAAAGAAAGATATAAATTAATTAATGACTTTTTAGAGTCCAGGGAGAAACAGAAAGAAAAACGACTTCTTTATCCTCTTTGGAGAGGTGTTAATAGTGTTACTAGAGAAAACTTGATGAGAACGGTTTTCGATGATGAATTTGTTAGTTCTTGTGTAGCTGGTAGAAAACTATTAGTAGTTAGTGAAACAGGCGAGGTGCAACCTTGTGAAATTTTAGGAAAAAGCATAGGTAATTTAAGAAATCATGATTGGGATTTAAATAAGTTATTAAAGCATAATTCAGTAAAAAATATGCAAAAATGGATTAAAGATACAAAATGTAAATGCTCCTTCGAATGTGCGTTGGCAGCAAATGTGGTATGGAAACCAAAAAATTATCCAAAAGTTGCTAAAGCTGCAATTAACAATATAGGTAAAACTTTATTAGATCATAGTAAGTAAATCCTAATGAAGACTTCTTTAATAATTCCAGCTTGGAATGCTGAAAACACTATAAAAGAATGTATATTAAGTGCTATAAATGCTCAAAATAGTCCTGATGAAATTTTAATTATAGATGATTGTTCTACTGATAAAACACCTGATGTAGTTTTAGGTTTAGGTAAAACATTTAAAAAAATTAAGCTTTTAAAAATGAAGATTAATAGTGGACCTTCAGCAGCTAGGGATTATGGTGTTCAGAATGCAATAGGAGAAGTAATATTTTTTACGGATAGTGATACTATTTTTTTGTTTGATACATTTAAAAATTGTTTATCTACTTTTTCTAATTATAAAGCAGATGCAGTATCTGGTATATATCATCCAGAACCTATAAATTCAGGTATAACGCAACTCTATAAAGCTTTATTTTTTTATTTCCATTTTTTCAAATATAAAAATCCTTTTCCTTACCAAACATTTAATGGCCAAATAGGAGCTATTAAAAAGTCGGTATATAAAGATGTAGGAGGATATAATACAGATATATTATGGGGAATGGATTATGAAAATGAAGAATTTGGAAGGAGAATAATAAAAAGTCACTTATTAGTTTTAGATCCTAATTTTCAAGTAAAACATAATTTTCCTAATTTTAGCAAGCTTACAAGAACTTACTTTTTAAGAGTGTCCACATGGATGTTAATATTTATGAAAGATTTAAAGTTTGAGAGTAAAGGGCCAGCAGCAATGGATTCAGGTTTCGCTGCGCTAAGTGTTCCTTTATCTTTAACATGTTTACTCTTATATTATTTATTTATGAAAATATTTTTAGTATTTTTTATTATATTTATAATTATTTGGCTTTATGGATATTTTAAATTTTTTAAATTTATCTTATATACCAAGCCTAATTTTTTTTTAGTTTCTATTATATTAAATATTTGGTTTAGTTCGGTTATTTCTTTTGGAGCATTTTGGGGTGTTTTAAAGTGGTTTTTTGGAAAAAGGGCAGTTATTAAAGAAATATAATTTAATAGATTATTATTTATTTTTCTTAATTATCAATACAATTCGATTTTTATTCATTAAATTAGTAAAAATAAAAATGGGAGAAATAATAAGTTTTAGAAAAATTAATAAGGAAAAACTATTTTTTAATTCTTTATAAAGATTTATGACAGAAATTATGTTAGTAAAAGGATCGTGCATTTTATGACTCTCTATATCAATTGACTTGCACTTATTAAATGCTTGCTCAATATTACTAATGTTAAAAATCATTTTATGTCTGGGAGCATGATATCCTGACCAACAATTTTTAAAGAAAACTCTTGCTTTAGAGTCAGAGTTAGGAGTTATAATTATAAAAATACTATCTTTCTTTGCTGATTTTATTATATCAAATATATGTTTTAAATCTTCTACGTGCTCTATAAAGTTATTTATAATTATTATATCAGCATTTATTTTTTTAATAGCTCTTAGATTCTTATAACTAGATTGAATGTATTGAACACCATCTGTATTTTTTGTCGTATTTATATCAATACCGAAACAATTTATATTGGTATTTTTTTTTAATACTCTTAGTAAATATCCTTTTCCGCAGGCAATATCTAAGACAGTTGTTTTTTTATCAGGTTTACCGTTAAAAACATGTTTGAGAATAACTTTTTTCTCGTAGTATGCATTAATTGTTTTTAAAAAATCATATATAAAGCCTCCTTTAACAGGTGTATATTCGCTTTTTGAATATAATATTTCTTCATCTTTTTCTTCAATATAGCTATCCCTATAAATCAGATTACATGAAGAACAGTTTAAATATTTTTCACGTGAATTAATATTATATTCATAATCTTTTATAAATAAAGTTTGGCTATATTGATTATTTTTACAGATCGGGCAGACCATAACCTATGTGCTTACTTTTTTTTATTATTCTTAAGAATGTTTTTTCTGAAGATTTATTTTTTATATGAGTTATTTTTGGAATAGGTAGCTTAACTTTATATTCTCTATTTAAGCTATTATTTTTAATAATTTCAGGATTATTAATATAATTTATTCCTTTAAAATCTTCAAAGCCAAGTTTCCAAACTTTAAATCTTCTTTCTCTCATCGGCATATCTTCTTCCCATACATCAACAAACCATTTTTGCATTATTTTATCAAAAAAAGGCTGTAAAAATTTTAGAAAACTTGGAATTTGTAAATGAGTATGTCTAGTAACCTTACATTCCTTTTTTGAATTTTCTTCAAACACAAAAGTTTGTTTACAATAAATAAAATTAAAGAATGCATAATGAAAAACATCCATTTGATTTTCATTAGTCATTACACATAAATCAGTAGTTTTTAAATAAAATGGTATAAATGATAATTTAGCCCATCTTTCAGAAAAACACACTTTTTGATCTTCATA
>PTKH01000066.1 GCA_002937655.1 Alphaproteobacteria bacterium MarineAlpha9_Bin3
CTGATATATTATTTGTATTTAAATTTAAATTCATTCAATTATAACATATTTTTTTAACAATAAAAAAACTTTATTTATGAGGAAAAATTAATGTCAGAAGATTTATATGGGTCTGGTGATGATAACTCTGGCACTGTATTTAGAGATACTATAATGCTAGCATTAGCAGGATTTGTATCTCTAGTGGTATTACTAATGCCATTTATAAATCCTCCAGCTGAAACTGAATCAACAAAATCAGATCCTCCCGGAAATGTAATTATTGAAGTATTTTGGCCTGAAGATAGAGATGTTGATGTAGATTTATGGGTTAAAGCACCAGATGATATTCCAGTAGGATATTCTAATAGAGGTGGTTTATTCTTCAATTTATTAAGGGATGACCTGGGTGTATATAAAGATCCGACTCCAATAAACTATGAAGTTGCTTACAGTAGAGGAATTAATCCTGGAGAACATATAGTAAATCTTCATTTGTATAGAGAAGATCTATCTACATTTGATCCTTTTGAAGCTAAAGTAGTTGTTACAGTTGTTAACCCAAACACAAAAGTACGAACACAACTTTTAGAGTCTACTGTTTTACTTGACGAAATCGGTAAAGAATTAACTATTTTTAGATTTAAATTAGATGAAGAAGGCAACTTAAATAAAGATAGTCTTAATAATGAATTTGTTCAACTAAGATCCGGTTCAAAATAGTTCTTATTTTATGAAAACATTTAAATATAAAATATTAAAAGTCAATTTAGAAGATATGCCAAAAGAGTTATTGTCGCACTTCCCTCTTTTAGATATGGGAAGAGAAGGCTGGGAACTGATTGAAGTAATAAGAGTTGATATTCAAGATGAATGTTCATATTATCACTACTTTAAAAAAGAAGTTGCTAAATAATTTAATTTATAATTTTAAGTGTTAGTATCTAAATATGTATTTATCAAAAATAATTATAATAATTTTTTTATTTAATTTTTTAAATATTAACTTGATCTTTAGTCAATCTCTAGAACTAAGAGAGTCAGTAAAAAGCACGAAGACTTTATATAAAGAAGGTAAATTAAATGATGCTGTAAAATCAGCATTGCGAGCTATTCAGTATTCTTATAATGATTTTGGAAAAGATCATTACTATACAGCTACATTAATAGAAAATTTAGGCATTATTCAGTATGAATTATTAATGTATGAGGATGCAAAAAAATCTTTTATGGAAGTATTAGAAATAAGAAAGATTGCACTTAATCCAGATCATACTGATATAGCAGAAGCTCTTAATTATATTGCTTTAACAAATAGAAAATTACATAAATATGATACTTCTATTTATTATCATAATGAAGCTTTATTAGTTATGTCTCGGTCACTAACAAAATCTAATCCTCATGCTATGAATGAAAAAAGTAGGAAAGGTGCAATATTTAAAGCTTGCGCGTTACATACAAAAGCTTTAGTTGAGATTAAAAATAAAAATTTAGATGATGCAATTGGACTTCTAAAAGCTTCTTCAAAAATTTTTTATAATACATTAGGAAAAGACAAAAGCCAGCTCATTGAAAGTTATAAAGAATTAATAAAATTAGCACTATCTATTAATGACCAAGATTTAGCTCGTAAAACAAAACAAAAACTTATAAATATAAATAAAAGAATTTAATATGAATAAAAAAACTATTGATATCTATATTGACTTTAAAAGTCCTTACGCATATTTAGCTTTAGAACCAAGTATAATTTTTGCTAAAAAAAATAAATTAAATATTAATTGGCTACCATATGTATTGGAAATTCCAGACTTCTTAGGAAGTGCGGAAGTAGATAATAATGGCAATGTAATAAAAAGTAAACGTAATGCTCATCAATGGAGAAGGGTTAAATATTCATATATGGACTGCAGACGATACGCTAATGCAAAAAGTATGATAGTTAGAGGCCCCCAAAAAATATGGAATACAAAATTAATATCTATTGCATTACTATGGACAAAAAAAAATAATAATAACAAACATACTTTAAGTTTTATTAAGCATGTCTTTGAAAAATTTTGGAGAAGAGAATATGATTTAGAGAATATTGAAATAATATGCAATACTTTAAAAAATATAGGCTTGGATTCTAATGGATTTAAAAAATGGTCTAAAGAAAATGGCAAAAAAGAGCTCAACCTAATAATTGATAAAGCTCATAAAAAAGGTGTTTTTGGAGTACCTAGTTATTTTATAGGGAACGAACTTTTTTGGGGAAGAGAACAAATTCCGATGATCAAAGCAAGAATAAGTGGTGATTATTCAAAATTAATTTAAATTAACTGATATTATATCTTCTAAGTTTTTATAATTTTCAATAAGTTTACATACACCTAAAATATTATTATTTTTATCAGTAAATTCTAGGCTTTCTAATAAAACAAATATTCTATAAAAACGTATATATTTTTCTGTTAATTTATAATATGCAGGATAAGTACTTTTTTTAATTATAGATTCTTTCTTATCAAACCAAACTTTATATACCTGTTCATCAGAAAACCAATAATACTCACTAGGCCTAATATTATCTATATTATAAATACACTCTAAACCTTTATTATCTAAATTACTTGCTAATGATGGAAATACAAAAACTAAACATAACATTAAAATTATATATTTTTTCATAATTATTATCTCTAATTTTTTAGTTCAAAGGGATTTTTAATTGTAGGATCATTTTTTTGAAGATCAATAAATTTTTTCTTAAGTTTATTTTCATGTTCTTTATCAGGTTTTGCCCCAAAGAATATTGCT
>PTKH01000067.1 GCA_002937655.1 Alphaproteobacteria bacterium MarineAlpha9_Bin3
TCTTGTGCTTTTACAATATTTAAACAAAAATATATACTTATAAATATTGAAATTATTATCGACATAATTTTTTTCATAATTTCTCCCCCTGTTATAAAAAAACATATTGTATTTAATTCTAGATAAATATTTTTCTTATTAAACTATAAATTTTATATTTAAAATTTAGTAACACTTCGCCACCTACTCCGGATATTTGTAGAGATGGTTCTAGTTGTGGCAGACTTTTTATAGGAGAAAAACATGGCTACTTGGAAAGAAGATACGATTCAAGCTCTAAAAAATTTAGGTGGCATAGCACATCGTTCAAAAATTTTTGAAGAAGTGGCAAAAATAAGAAAAGGAAACTTAAATAATACGTGGCAATATACAATTCAAAGAGAGCTTGAAACATATTCTTCAGACTCAGATGTCTTTATCGAGGGACAACAAAATATTTTCTATATGGTGGAAGGAAAAGGGAAAGGTATTTGGGGGCTTAGGAATTTGTAAAATATATATATAAATCAATTTTTTATATTGATTTCACAAGGACTATTGATCCTCCTCATGTTCCCTTAATCTATAACTAATTCATTACTTTACATAAATATTTAAAATTAGATACAAAACGTTCTTTTGATACTAAATCAAATATATGATCAAAACCTACAAAGGAAAAATATAAGAGCTTTTTTTCTTCATCAAAGGTTATATCACAACACCAATCATAATATTTCCAAGTTCCATTGCTAAGGTATGCAACAGTCTCTTCATCAGTATCTAATTTATAAGTTCCAACTACTGTCTTATATGCAAATTTACTTGAATTCTTAGGTGCATAACATTCCCATTTTTCGATTTTAGCGAAAGCATGACTAGAAATTGAAAGTAAAAATATAGCTAATATTATTTTATTCATGCAGCTACTATAAAATATAAAAACTTATAGATAAAGATAAAAATAAGTTATAGTTCTAGACTTATTTTAGGAGAATTAGCTATTATTCTATTCGTTCTTATTATAATTTATAATAAGTTCTAATTATGAAAATATTTATTACATTACTAATAACATTATTTATTGTTAGTCAGGCATATACTCAATCAGCTACAGAAATTATTATTCAAGGAAAGACTTTACATGAAAAAGCATTTGAAGGAGGTACACTTTTAACTAAAGCTTATCAGCAAGTAATTTATAAATGCTTTATGAATAGAAAACAAAAACCTTATTTATGGTGTACAGAATTTGATGATAGAGGAATAGTAGAAATACAATAAAAATTTTAGATAATATTTTTAGTAAAAGATTTTATATATGAAAGTAAATAATAAATTTTTTATTATCTATAACTTCTTCTGTTTTTAATTTGAATCCTACTTTTTCAGCTAATGCTATAGAATTTTTATTTCCTTCCACTATATGACTCGCTAAACTTGTGAGTTTAAAATTATTAATAGCATAATCCTTTACAGCTATGGCTGCCTCATAAGCATAACCCTTACCCTCATAAGCTTCAAATACCTGCCAAGCCAAATCTGGCTCTTTAAACATTGCAGGTTTTATAATTCCAACTCTTCCAATATATTCATTATTGTCTTTTATTCTTAATGACCATAAGCCATATCCATAAAGAGACCAATGTCCAATATTTGCCATATAATCATTCCATGATGTAAAACTTCTGTATGGACCACCTACGAATTTACTTCTTTCACTTTTTAAAAATAATTCAAGAATTTTAAAATCTTTCAACAAAGGATAATTTAATATTAATCTTTCAGTCTCAATTATAGGTATACTTAGATAGTTTTTTTCTAATTTATTCATAATTTTCTCCTACAAATTATTACCATATTTACATTCATTAAGTTTAACTAGTTAAATAAATAGTATATATTACTTATATAAAGGAAAAAAATATGAGTTTATTTGAAGGAATTTTTTCTAAGTTATTTGAAAATAAATATATAAGTCCAAAAAACATATTTTCTGATTTTAAAACAAAAGATTCAATAACTGGATTATTAGATAAAGTTATAAATTGCAAAGGTGAAGCCTCAGCTTTAGCATATTCTGAAACACTGATGACAAAAATTGAAAATCTTAATGATAAAGAGTTATTAGATTTTTTCTTACTACTAAGTAAAGACTATGATTTTGATAATCAAGAATTGTTACAATCAGTGAGTAACTATGCAGATAATAATTCTACTCAAAATTATACATCTATGACTTCAAAATTTCATTCAAAAAGAATGGAAATTTTTAAAAATTTAAATTCTATAGAAAGAGGAACTATAAGATTAGTGAATATTAGAGAAAGATTATTAGATTTGATAAAAGAAAATATAAAATTAAAAAAAGTTGATATAGATTTATCTAATTTATTTAAAAATTGGTTCAATAGAGGTTTTTTAGTTACACATCCAATTACATGGGATACTTCAGCTAAAATTTTAGAAAAAATAATAAAGTATGAAGCTGTACATGAAATATCTTCATGGTTAGATTTGAGAAATAGATTAAAACCTGAAGATAGAAGATGTTATTCATTCTTTCACCCTAGAATGGAGGATGAGCCGCTAATATTTGTTGAAGTAGCATTAACGTCAGAAATTCCGTCAAAAATAGACGATATATTAGATTTAAATAGAGCTAAAACTAATCCTGATAAATTTAAAACTGCTGTTTTTTATTCAATATCAAATTGTCAAAAAGGTCTTAAGGGTATTTCTTTTGGTAATTTTCT
>PTKH01000068.1 GCA_002937655.1 Alphaproteobacteria bacterium MarineAlpha9_Bin3
TCCGATAAAATAATAAAATCAAAAACTTCATTTATCTCTTTAATACTATTTTCATCTTCAATATCTGCTTCAATAAAAGTTAAATTATTATTTTTTTCTTTTGCTTTAATTATCATCTCTTTACTTATATCTATACCTAGACCATAAGAGGGTTTTAATGAACTCAAAAGATTCCCGTTACCACAACCAATTTCTAAAACCTTAGATTCAGAAGGTATTAATTCTTTCATACAAAGTATATCTTCAGAATAAAAACCTTTAGATTTTTTAATCCAGATATCTCTCGAAGACGCTAATTTATCAAAATGATTTTTAATAATATTTTTATTTTTAATCATAATTTTCCTATATTCATAATGACCAATACTTAATATTATTTTTAGATAATTTATTTTTAAACTTACCTGTAATATCAAATATAGTGGATGATTTTTTAGTATATTTTAAAATATTTATATTATTTCTATATATAAAATTATGTGCAACTGCTATAATTATATAATCATATTTCCCTGATAATTTAGATAGTTTTATCCCAAAATTACTTTGCACTTCCTTTGGATTAACAACAGGGTCATTTATGTCAATTTTATATTTTTTTTCAATAAATAGTTGAGCTAATTCAGCTGACTTAGAATTTCTAATATCTGGCACATTTTCTTTAAATGATATGCCTATTTGTAATATTCTTGAGCCTTTCATAATTTGTTTCTCAATTTCTTTAAATACTATACCTGTCATACTGTCATTCAATCTTCTACCTGATAAAATTACCTCAGAGCTTGAATTTAGTTTTTTTGCAATATGTGCTAAATAATATGGATCAACTCCTATACAATGTCCTCCTACTAAACCTGGATGAAAGGGTAAGAAATTCCATTTTGTTTTTGCTGCATTTAAAACATCATATACAGAAATATTCAATCTTTGACACAAAAGGGAAACTTCATTAACAAAAGCTATATTTATATCGCGTTGTGCATTTTCTATAGCTTTAGCTGTTTCAGCTACTTCTATACTTTTAGCATAGAACACTCCTGCAGTAATTATAGTTTCATAAATCTTACCAATAGTTTTTGTAATTTTATTATTACTTCCAGAAATAACTTTTATTATTTTATCTAATGAATGCTTACTATCTCCTGGATTAATTCTTTCAGGACTATAGCCTAAATAAAAGCCCTCATTTAAATTAAATTTAGACTCTTTTGCAATAATAGGTGCGCAAATATTGTTTGTTACTCCCGGATATACTGTACTTTCAAATATTATTATTGCACCCTTATGTATATTTTTACCAACTAACTTACATGCGTTTTTTAATATAGATAAATCAGGTAATTTATTTTTTTTAACAGGAGTTGGAACTGTTATAATGTATATATATCTATTAGATATCATAGATTTATCTGATGTAAATATTAGATTTTTTGCTTTCCTCAATATATTTTTTTTAATTTCTTTTGTAGAATCATTACAGTCTTTTAGTTCTTTTATCCTATCAATAGAAATATCATAGCCAATTACTTTAAAATTAGCTGCAAGTTTTACAGCTAATGGCAACCCAACATAACCTAAACCGATTATAACAATTTCTTTATTTAAATAATTCATGATTTTTTATAATCCTATATTTTTTATGAAAAGTCTTGATACAGAGATAAAGTGTTTTTTATAACTTTATCTTCTGACATATCACTTTCTACTAATTTCCTACTTTTTTTTCCATAACTTTTTCTTACTTTGTGGTTTTTAGATAAATACAATATTGCTTTTACCATAGCATTTATATCTCCTGGTAAAAATACTTCTGCATTTATTGAATTTACAGCTATTTCTCTACTTCCTGGCACATCAGAAGATATAATTGCTCTTCCCGCAGCTGCTGCTTCTAATAAACTTTTTGGTAAACCCTCTCTTTTACTGGGTAATATTGCAATATGTGATATCTTCCATATCTCTCTAATATCTTTTACTTCACCAATGAACTCAATATTATTTTTATTATTATCTCTAATAAACTGATCACTTATTGGTCTTATATTATTTTTATCTACACTACCAACTAATAATAATTTAATATTTTTATTAATTTTATAAAGCGACTTAAATGCTTCTACTAAGTTTTCAACACCCTTATCTTGAATAATACGCCCAACATAACTTATTATAATGGGTGGATAATTCGGCTCTGCCTGTAACTTATGATAATTAATATCTATTCCTGAACCTCTAATTAAATAAATTTTATTTAAAGAACATAATAAAGTTTTACTAACAAAGTATTGATCATCTTTATTCTGCACTATTACTCTAACATTTTTCTTTTTAAAACATATGATTAAGAAAATATTTATACAGAATAAAATTAATTTATTTTTTATACTTTTAGTTATAAATAAAGTACCTAAGCCTGTTATAGCGGCTACAAATCCAATCTTGTAATTAAAAATTGTGGCTAAAAGACCAAGAATAATGGATTGCATCGATACCGCATGTATAATATTTGCTTTTGATTTTC
>PTKH01000069.1 GCA_002937655.1 Alphaproteobacteria bacterium MarineAlpha9_Bin3
ATTGGTGTTATTGGTGTAGCTAAAACAATGATGTCGGAAATATTTGGTTCTGCTCCTGCTGGAAGTGAGATGGCTACGATGGTTACTGCTGGATTTGCAGGAACATACGTTTTAATGATTAGTGTTTTTAATATGTGTGGAAGAATTATTTGGGCATCACTATCTGATTTTATAGGTAGAAAAAATACATATCACTGCTTCTTTGTAATAGGAACATTATTATATTTATCTATTCCATTTACAGCAAATGCGGTGAGTGTAGATCCTAAAATTATGTATTTAGTAATGTTTTATGCAGCAACAATGATTATCTTCACTATGTATGGTGGTGGATTTGCAACTATTCCTGCTTATCTTGCAGATATGTTTGGCACAATGCATGTCGGAGGAATACACGGAAGATTATTAACTGCATGGAGTACTGCGGGAGTGATAGGTCCAGTAGCAATTGCTGAGTTAAGAAAATTATCAGTAACTAACTCCTTGGATAAACTAATTTCTACTATAGATCCTGCGGTATTTTTAAATAAATTTGGTGCACCTATTGAACAAATAGATGAATTAGTTAAAGCAAAAACAGTAACAATTTCAAAGCTAATGGAAATTGCTCCAGAGGGTACTGTAGATCCGACACCTAGTTTATATAATACTACTATGTATGCTATGGCTTGCTTACTAATAATTGCATTTTTCTCAAATTTATTAATTAAGCCGGTTAATAAGAAACATTTCGTGGAAAATACACACCCTGGA
The DNA here is from genome assembly GCA_002937655.1 of Alphaproteobacteria bacterium MarineAlpha9_Bin3. Classification (GTDB taxonomy): domain Bacteria; phylum Pseudomonadota; class Alphaproteobacteria; order TMED109; family TMED109; genus TMED109. The sequence continues at coordinate 754 of PTKH01000069.1, forward strand.
TTTAAGGCATAGTAAAAAAAGGAATTAGAAGCCTATCTTTTGATAGGCTTCTAACATAAAATGAATAATAGTTTTTCTATAAAACCAAATATAAATGATCAAAGCTTAGTTAAAAAAGTAAAAGGTAAAGATCACCTCGGTAATGATTATTCACAAAATGTAGTAATGGAAAGACCTCTTACAATTTTTCTTAATAAACAGGAAGTGGTAACAAGCATGACTGTAGGAGATCATCCTGAATGGATGGCTGTAGGATTCTTAGTAAACCAAGGAATGTTATCTAAAAATGATAAAATTGTTTCTATTGATTTAGATTGGGAATCTGAGGCTATAGTTGTAAGAACAGATAAAGAAACGAATTATGAACATAAAATAAAAAAGAAAATTAGAACTTCAGGTTGTGCTGTAGGAACTATGTTCGGAGATGTAATGGATTTATTTGATGAAGTTAAATTAAATAAAAATGCATTATTTCATACATCTTGGCTTAAGACTTTACTTAAAGATATAAATACACAACCCTCATTATATTTAGAAGCTGGAGCAATTCACTCATGTATTTTATGTAAAGAAAATAGGCCTTTAGTTTATATTGAAGATGTGGGTAGGCATAATGCTTTAGACAAAATTGCTGGATGGTTATGGTTTAACAATATTGATACAGATAATTTACTATTATATACAACTGGCCGCCTTACAAGCGAAATGGTTATAAAAACTGTTCAAATGCATATTCCAATTTTAATTTCACGTTCTGGCTTTACAGCAGCTGGTGTAGATTTAGCAAAAAAATCTAACCTTACTTTAATTGGCAGAGCAAAAGGAACAAGATTTATTGCGCTTGCTGGGTTAGAGAGAATTGTTTATGATTAATTATTTATGTTTGTTTTAATAAATGTTTCCGGGTGTTATATTAGCGGGTGGTAATGCAAGAAGATTAGGTGGTAAAGGTAAAGCTTTTATTAATCTTTCAGGGCATTCTCTAATTAACCTAGTTTTGGATAAATTTGAGCCACAGGTAAATCAAGTTGCAATTAATACAAGAAATAAAGATGATTTTTCTTCTTATAGTTATCCTCTAATCGAAGACCCTATAAATGAGATTGGTGGTTCAGGGCCATTAGCTGGTATTTCATCTGCTATAAAGTGGGCAAAAGAATACTCTAAATCAAGTTCTCACGTTGTTACTGTTCCAGTAGACGCTCCATTATTACCTACAGATCTTGTAATTAGATTAGCATTAGAGCTTAAAACTAATAAGTCAGATATAATTTTTGCTTCTTCAAACAATAATATATATCCCGTAATAGGATTATGGTCTCTTTATTTAGATAAAAAATTAGATAAAGCACTTAACAATGGTGTAAGAAAAATTGATGCATTTACAGCATCTTTTGATGTTTCAATTGTTAATTGGAGTTACAATGATATAAATCCATTCTTTAATATTAATACTCATGAAGATATTGGGATAGCCGAAAATTATATTAAAAGTTGACGCTTTAAATTACTTTGTTATTTTGCATAAATCGCGGCCATGGCGGAACTGGTAGACGCGCAACGTTGAGGTCGTTGTGAGAGAAATCTCGTGGAGGTTCAAGTCCTCTT
>PTKH01000007.1 GCA_002937655.1 Alphaproteobacteria bacterium MarineAlpha9_Bin3
CATGATGACCATGCTGACCATGACGATCATGCAAAGCACGAAGATCATGATGACCATGCTGACCATGACGATCATGCGGATCATGATGATCATTCAGGACATAATCATGAAGACCTAGGTTTTAAAGTATCAGGTATTCTTGAGCCCACGGGAACTCCAATTGATAACGCTGTTTACATAAGTTTAGCTGGTGCAGAAGCTATGCATACAGGATGGATTGGAAATCAAAAAGTAATGGATGTCTCTATAGAGCAGATACTAGAAAGTGAATTAAAACCTAAGACTATTTCGGCCATATTTATATCTTTAAAAAATAGAACGCAAATTTTTCAGTTTCAGAGAGATGTCTTGAATTATAAAAAGGAGGCTATAAGTTCTGTTATGCCAGGATTAACATTATCAAGACTTTGGGTTTTAACCGGTAATGTTGATAAAGCTTTTAAATTTATTACATTCTTAATAATTATTATAGCTCTTTTAGGTATGATAGCCATGACTATTGCGGGCCTAAATAGTAGAAGAAGAGAAATGGCAATTTTGAGATCTGTTGGCGCTTCTCCAAATAACATAGTCAGCTTATTATTAGTAGAATCGATTATAATATCCTTGGTGTCTTGTATTTTAGGATATATCATTATGATTGTAATATTTACTTTAGGAAAAGATTATGTCCAAAGTAATTATGGTATATTTATTGATGGTTTCTCTATCAAAAACTATGATTTACAAATAATTATTGCAATAGTATGTGCTGCTCTAGTAGCAACTATTGTTCCCGCGATACAGATATATAAAAATACACTTAGAGATGGTTTGTCCGTTAAATCATAAATATCAAGAAAGGAGATTAGAGGTGCATAAAGGATAGTAAAAAAATTTATTATTATTTGCGATAATATTGCATTAAAGTAATAAGATTTCATTAATTTAATAACTTTAATAAGGAGTAACAAATGTATATATATAAAATAATTGCTTCATTTATATTAACACTTTTTGTTTTTACAAAATTTGTTGTTGCAGATGAATTAGAAGATAGGGTTAAAGAATTAGAAGAAAAAATTGCTAAGATGGAAAGTAGTGATGGTAATAATTCTTTATCTACATCAACAAAAACTAAAATATATGGGAATGAATTTAATCCATCTATAGGTATAATTCTTAATGGCAAGTATAATAATTTTTCAATGAAATCTGCAGAACCAGCAGTTAAAGGTTTTGTTATAGGCCATGAAGGAGAACGAGGTCGTGAAGGATTGCAACTAGGTGAGTCAGAGCTAAACTTTTCAAGTAATATAGATGATAAGTTTTATGGAAGCATGACAGCTGCCATTGTTAAGGAGGATGGAGAAGACAAAGTAGAATTAGAAGAAGCTTATTTAATGACTACTCCCAATTTTAATTTTCCTGATGGAATGAGTCTAAAAGCAGGAAAAGCATTTTGGACTTTAGGTTATATGAATGAACACCATGTGCATGCAGATGACTTTGCTAATAGACCGCTTCCTTATAGAGTTTACTTGAATAAAAGTTGGAATGATGAGGGTGCAGAAATCACTTATACGCTTCCAACAGATTATTATGCTGAAATTGGTGCTGGAATGTTCCGCGGTGATGATTATCCTATAAAAGGAGGTGATGGAGAAAGTGTAGGAGCTATGTCCGCATTTGCTCGTATTGGAGGAGATATCGACCAAGATCAAAATTGGCGTATGGGGCTATATTATGTTGATGGAGATAATTCTGGGGGTCGTGCAGGTAATGATGGTGATAATACGTTTAAAGGTGACTCTAGTCTATACGTAACAGACTTTAGATATTCTTACGCTCCAACTGGTAATGTGAGAGAACAAGAATTGACCTTACAAGGTGAGTTTTTTGCACGTAATGAAGATGGAACTTATGATGATATAGTATTTAATGGCACTTCATATGGTTGGTATGCACAGAGTGTTTATAAATTCAACTCTAGATGGCGTGGCGGTTTACGTTACAGTCAGATGGAAACTGCAGGAGTCCCTACGGGTCTAATAGGTACTAATATGGATGGTGAGGGATTTGACCCTACTTCTATTGCAATTATGACTGATTGGACAAATAGTGAATTTAGTCGAGTGCGTTGGCAAATTAATCAGGATAAATTAGCTAGTGGTTCAACTGATAATCAATTTACAGTGCAATATATTATTAGTATTGGTGCTCATGGAGCTCATAAATTTTAATATATAGCTTTTGATTTCATTAGATAGATATAGTATCACGGTTGCAATAATATTGCATTCGTGATACTAATAATTAGTAATCATCTAATGAGGTAATCATGCTTAAAAAAATAATAACTTTAATAATTATACAATTCTCTTTTCCAAGCACATTAATAGCAAAAGAATTAAATGTATTTGCTTGTGAGCCAGAATGGAAGTCCCTAGTAGAAGAAATAGGTGGTGAAAAAGTAAAAGCTATTTCTGCTACTCATGCTAAACAAGATCCGCATTATATACGTGCTAGACCAAGTTTAATTTCAAAAATTAGACGAGCTGATTTAATTTTTTGCAGTGGTGCTGGCTTAGAAGTTGGTTGGATGCCAATACTAATACAAAAGGCCAAGGCAGAAGTGCAACCTGGTAGTATAGGTTATCTAATGGCATCAAAATATACTCCCATCATAGACATTCCAAAATCAATTGACCGTGGACATGGCGACATTCATCCTGAAGGTAATCCCCATGTGCATCTAGATCCTAATAATATTCCTATTATAGCAAAAGAATTATATAGAAGGTTAGTTATTATAGATCCTATAAATAAATCTTATTATAACTCACGATATAATAATTTCATTTCTAGATGGGATAAATCTCTTCTAGAATGGGAAAAAGAAATACAAGATATTAAGGGTAAAAATATAGTTATTCATCACAAATCTTTTGATTATATGTTTTATTGGATGGGACTAAATGAAGTAGCTGCCTTAGAAATTAAACCAGGTATTCCTCCAACAGCAGCGCACCTTAATGATATTTTACAAACTGTAAATAAAGATACAGTAGATTTAATAGTTGTATCTCCATATGATCCACCAAAAGGTGCAACCTGGCTGTCAAATAAAACTAAAATACCTTTTGTTATTTTGCCTTATACAATAGGAGGAAATGAAGAAAGTAATAATTTATTTGCACTATTTGATAGTTCAATTAAAATTTTACAAGATGCATTATATTACAAGTAACGATTTTATAACAATAATTGGGCCAGCTTTATTAGCTGGCTTAATTATAACAATTACTCATGCTCCATTAGGAATAGAGGTATTAAGGCGTGGCATTATATTTATTGATTTGGCAGTAGCTCAAATTGCTGGATTAGGTTTGTTAATATCAAACTTATACTTTAATAATGATAAAGCTTGGTTACCTCAAATAATTGCTTTAATTTTTGCATTAATAGCAGCTTATTTCTTTAAGATAGTTGAAAATAAAATTAAGTCACAACAAGAGGCTATTATTGGTGTTAGTTTCATATTAGCAGCTTCATTATCTATTTTATTATTAGCTGATCATCCAACCGGTGGAGAAGAAATTCGACATTTACTCTCTGGGCAAATACTATTTGTTACATGGCAAGATGTGTTAATGCATGTACCAATTTATATAATTATATTAATACTTTGGTTTTTACCTATAAATTTAAATGGTATTGGCTTTTATATTCTTTTTTCCTTAGCCATAACATCTTCTGTTCAACTAGTAGGTGTTTATGTTGTATTCGCAAGCTTAATTTTACCAGCTTTAACAGCACTTAAGAGCAAAAATCCATGCAAGATTGCATGGATAAGTGGTTTATTTTCAGTAATAATTGGAATATTATTATCTATAATTATAGACTTACCTGCAGGACCAATTCTGGTTGTAAGTTATGTAATTGTTACTATTTTAATATTATTTTTAGAGAAAATTAATATAATTAATATTTAATAATTGGAGTTTAGAATGAAGTTTTTAGTTTTTATTTTTAATATTTTTATATGTCATTTATTATTTAGTGCATCATTATATGCAAATAATACTATAGAAATTACTAATGAAAACGAAGTTTTACCCATTACATGGACAGACTTATTACCTATGGATGCATTCGATTTCGTGCCTGATGGTGGAGTAACAGATGAGATGTGGAGCGATCCTAATTTTCTTTTGGCAGTTGAAAAGGCGGGTTTAGCAACAGTAAGTGAATTAGATGGAGTTAATATAAGACTCACTGGCTTCATGGTTCCTTTAGATGTTGATTTTGGTGAAGCTGAAACTGTCACAGAGTTTGTCTTAGTGCCTTCAGCGGGAATGTGTATGCATGTTCCTCCACCGCCACCTAATCAGATGTTAATGGTAAGATTTAAAGAGCCTGTTAGAATAAGGCATATGTATCAACCTATAGGGATTAATGGAGTAGTTAGAATAGATGAACCTAATGATGAAGCATTTGGAAGTATTTATAATGTTACAGGTGAAGTAGTTGAAGACGTTACTTATAAAGATCTTGATTTAGGAAGATAATCAAAATAAAAGAGAGTAAGTGGAGGTACTCACTTACTCTCTTAGAATTTAATAAGGTGAGTATTACTTTCTTGGGAGGAAACTAATATTGTCCTTATTAACTATATATATAAGTTAATTAATTTTGTTTGTCAATGAGAATGATAATCATTCTCAATAAAAAATAAAGATGTAATATGAAAAAAATTTTTGTAATAGAAATAAATGAAAAAGATAAAAATATTAGTAATGAAGAAGCTATAAGTGAATTAGATCAACAGTTTAAAGAATTTTATAATATAATCAATAATAATAAAAATCTATACGTACGATTTAAAAGAGTAGGTAATACGTGGCAAAATATATTAAATAATTTTAAAAAAATGAAAATAAATACATACAAAAATAAAAAAAAAGAAAAAAAAGTAGTTAAACCGAATCATTTAAAGGTTGTTAAATAAAAATTTGTATTTATAAGGTGTAATATGAAATTTTTTTCTTACTTTTTTTTAACTTTCTTTTTAAATTTTTCTCTTCATGCAGAAAAAGTTCCTGCTGGATATGTAGCTAAATGGGACACAATTCCTTTATCTGCATTAGATTATAAAATTAATCATAATATATCATGCCAATCTTTTGAAGCCACTTTACAAAAAGGTAAGACTGAAATGCCTCATATACTGCCATTTAAAATCATAAATAAAACACTAATAAATTTTTTAAATGGTTATAAGATTATGAATAATAATAAAAATCAAGATTTTATTGATAAAATTGATACTGTGGTAATTTGGCCAAATTATGAGCAATCTAATTGGTATATTTTAATGGGTAGTGAATCTTGCTTCGTAAGTTGGATAGAAATTCAACCAGATAATTTAGACGCAATTATTCATGCTGGAAAAAAATTATAGTTTATTATTAGCTTAATGATTTATAGATAAATATAAACTTAAAATTATATTATCTTCACTTATTAATATATAAATTATATAGTTTATTTATGAAAAATAAAATTGCTTTAATTACAGGTATAACAGGACAAGATGGAGCTTATTTAGCCGAATTTCTTCTCAATAAAGGGTATGAAGTTCATGGTATAAAAAGACGTTCTTCATCTTTTAATACAAGTAGAATTGATAATTTATATCAAGATCCTCATTCAAAAGACTTAAAATTTTATTTACATTATGGAGATATGACAGATGCAACTAATCTGATTGGTCTTATGCAAAAAATAAATCCTGATGAGGTTTATAACTTAGCTGCTCAAAGTCATGTTCAGGTTAGTTTTGAGACTCCTGAATATACTGCTAATGCAGATGGTTTAGGTACTCTTAGATTATTAGAAGCTATTAAGTTATTAAATATGACGAAGAAAGTTAAATTTTATCAAGCATCTACATCAGAGTTATATGGTAATACTGTAAATATTCCTCAAAATGAAGATACTATATTTTCTCCGAGATCTCCTTATGCTGTAGCGAAATTATACGCATATTGGATTACTGTAAATTATAGAGCAGCATATAATATTTTTGCTTGTAATGGAATTTTATTTAATCATGAAAGTCCTATACGTGGAGAAACTTTTGTAACACGAAAGATAACTAGGGCTGTAGCTGCAATTAAATTAGGACTTCAAGATAAGTTATATATTGGTAATCTAGAGGCAAAAAGAGATTGGGGTCATGCTAAAGATTATGTTGAAGGTATGTGGCTGATGTTACAACAGGATAAAGCAGATGATTTCGTTTTAGCTACAGGACAAGCGCATACTGTCAGAGAATTCATAGAAGCTGCGTTTATGGAAATTAGTGAAGAGATTGTTTGGAAAGGTTCTGGAGTTAATGAAAAAGGATATAGTAAAACTAGTAATGATATTTTAATTGAAGTTGATGAGCGGTATTTTAGGCCTACGGAAGTTAATTTTTTAATGGGGGACTCTTCCAAAGCTCAAAAAAAATTAGGTTGGAAAGCACAAACTAAATTCGAAGATTTAGTTCATGAAATGGTAATAGAAGATTTAAAAACTGTAGACTTGGAACAAAAAACAAGACGCTTTGGAATTGATGGTTGATAAAGTCTAAATCTGAAAAATATTCATTAAAGGGAAAACGTGTTTTTGTTGCTGGTCACACTGGAATGGTAGGAAGCGCTTTAATAAGACTCTTACAAGATATAGATTGTGAAATTTTAACTGTTAGTTCTAAAAAGTTAGATCTAAAAAAAAACTATGATGTTGATAAATGGTTTCATGAAAATAAACCAGATACTGTTTTTTTAGCTGCTGCTAAAGTAGGAGGTATTTTAGCTAATAACTCATATCCTGCTAATTTTTTATATGAAAATCTTGCTATTCAAAATGCTGTAATAGAAAACTCTTTTAAGCATAAAGTAAAAAAGCTGATGTTTTTGGGTTCAAGCTGTATTTATCCAAAAAATGCACAACAACCTATAAAAGAGAATTCACTTCTTACTGGGGAATTAGAACCCACAAATGAGGCATATGCTATTGCTAAAATAGCGGGTATCAAGTTATGTCAATTTTATAGAACACAATATGGGGTAGATTATATTTCTGTTATGCCTACTAATTTATATGGGCCCAGAGATAATTTTCATCCGCAAAATAGTCATGTTGTAGCAGCCTTAATTTATAAATTTTATGAAGCAGTAAAGTTAAACAAAAAGGAAGTTGTTTTATGGGGAACTGGGAAACCATTAAGAGAGTTTATGCATGTAGATGACTTGGCACAAGGACTTATATTTTTGATGGAAAACTATAGTGATAATCAGCATATTAACATAGGTACTGGTAAAGAAATTTCTATTAAAGAATTTGCTAATATTATAAAAAATATTTCTGGTTGGGAAGGAACCATAAAATTTGATAGTAACTATCCTGATGGAATGTACAGAAAGGTTATGGATATCTCGAAAATTAATAAATTAGGATGGTATTCAAAAATTACTCTTAAAAATGGTTTAATAAATTCTTATAACTGGTTTTCAGAAAATTATGAAAATATTAAAAAAAAATAATTCATATTATCTTGATCTAGTTTTTTAAAACTAAAGTAAAAAAATATACATAGCTTATTGGGAATTTAAAATGATTGAGCCTTTATTATATCAAATAAGAATATATTTTTCTACAGAATTTTCAGATATCTTTAGAAGTGATAAGTCTAATGATAAAAAACAATCTTTGTTAACAGTTTTAGAAAAACATAATGGCGTCTTACTAAGTCAGTATGATGGCTTTATGAGTTACGTCATAGAAGCTGAAAAAAATGGTATAGAAAATTATCCTTTATACCAATGGACTAAAGATTGTTTAGAAATAAAAAATAAAGTAATTAAATATAAAAAATCATTTACTATTTATATTGATAACGAAGAAGTATATGCAAAAGATTTAGCAGATAATATTGAACGTGATTTGATGGAATTGGTAGATAAATTGACAATATTGAGAATAAGTAAACACGATACAAATCCAAAAAATAATCCGCAACCACCTACAAAGTATCGTTAATGTGTGATATGAAGAGTTATGAATAAATTTATTAAGACAGAGTGTGGTTTAAACAAATATGAAGAGCTTAAAGTCAATAAAACATTATTTGGCAGGATACGTTTTTATTGGTTCATAATACTAGCTAGTATAAGGGATAGAATACTTAAATTTTAATATTTTCTATTTCTAATAATTTTTTTTTAGTTGTAATTCCACCTAAAGCTGAGAAACCATTAAGTTTTCCTTTTATTGACAATACTCTGTGACAAGGAATAACAATTAGTAAGGGGTTTTTTCCACAAGCGTTTCCTATAGCTCTTGGAGACGTTTTAAGTAAAATAGATAGGTTTAAATAAGATACAGTTTTTCCAAAAGGTATAAGAGATAATGCTTTCCATACTTTTTTTTGGAAGTTAGTGCCATTAGGATTAGCTGTTATGTCAAATGTAGTTCTTTTACCTAATATATATTCTTTTAATTGTATTTTTGCGTTATTTAAAATTAAAGAATTTGATTTTTTTGTTTTATTTCTTGTGAAGTCAATTCTAGTAATTTCTTCATCTTTAGATAATATTTTTATATTACCCAAAGGAGTATTAAAAATTATTTCATCATTTATGTACATAATTTTTATTTAATTCAGTCCAAAATATATAGGTTCATCATTTTTTTTCCAGGGCTTATTTTTTATCATAATTTGGTTAAATGTATCCCATTCCAAAAATCGCATTACCCAGGAATGTACATTTTTATAAGGCATTTTTTCATCGAACCATTTAATGTCTGCTATTCTGTATTGTCTTATAAAGGGCAATATCGCTATATCTAAAAAACTTGGATTATTATTAAATAACCATAAGCTATTATTCTTATCTAATTGATCTTCTAAAATATATAAATTTTTTAATGCTTCATCTCTATGAATTTCTTTTGATTTTACTACATCACTGGAATCATAACGACTATTATATTTATACCTATCAAGATGAAATTTAAAATTATTATCAAAAATACTTAATATTTTATTGTGTATTTCAATATTGTCGTTTTTAGATTTTTTTAATTTAAATTTATCATTATTATTAATCGCCCAATCCATAATATCTAAACTTTCTTCCAGAATAGTTCCCTCATATAGTTGTAATACTGGTACAGTAGCTTTAGGTGAAATTGCTATCATCTCTTGAGGAATATCTCTTAATATAACTTCTCTCAGTTGCACCTCAATTTCACATAATTTTATAAATATTCTAGCTCTCATAGCATAGGGGCATCGTCTAAAGGAATATAAAATAGGTTTATTCATTATTATTTCTATCTATTATTATTGAAGATTTAGGTTTACTTCCAATATGTTTTTCTCCACGTAGTGATGCCAAATCTATTTGCTTTTGTCTATCTGCATACCTTTTCTTACTTTCTGGACTTTTTTTATTATGGCAATATTTACATGATACACCATGTATATATGTTTTTAATAGAGTGTCTTCATGTTTTAGTGGCATTCGACATCCATGACACATGACGTAGGTTCCAGGTTTTAATTCTTCAGCAACTGAAACTCTTTGATCAAATACGAAACATTCCCCATCCCACAAGCTTTTATTTTTAGGAACATTTTCTAGATATTTTAATATACCTCCTTTTAAATGAGACACATTTGTAAATCCTTTCTGCACCAGATAAGATGTAGATTTTTCACATCTTATACCACCTGTACAAAACATAGCTATTTTTTTATCTTTATAATTATCATCTAAAGTTTCTAGGTTATTTTTAATCCATTTTGGAAGATCCCTGAAGCTTTTAGTTTTAGGATTAATCGCTCCTTTAAATGTTCCTATAGAAACTTCATATGCATTTCTAGTATCAATTAACACAGTATTAGGATCTGAAATAAATTCGTTCCATTCTTTTGGATCAATATATTTTCCAACATACTTATTAGGGTCAACTTTAGTATCACCTATGGTTACTATTTCTTTTTTAAGCCTTACTTTCATTCTATTAAAAGAGTCTTTTTTACTATATGAATATTTTGGTTCTATATCAGAAAAATTTTTATCTATTTTAAATTCTAACAAGAAGCTATCTATATTATCTTGAAAGCCTTCAATAGTAGCATTAATTCCCTCAGGAGCTATTAATATGGTTCCTTTTATATCAAATTTTTTACAAATTTTTTCAATTTTTACTTTTACTTTTTCTAAATCTAGTATTTTAATAAATTTATAAAATGATATAATAGATATATTATCCATATGAGTAACTCCTGATATAATTATTTATATAAAAATTATAAATAATTCAAAACTTTATCTACTTTTATATTATTAAATTCATTTCTTTTAAAATAAATTATTGGAGTTTTTTTTATATAGTTTTGAAGAGATTTTAATGTTATTTCGCAACCTACATCATTGTCTTGACTCTGCATCATAACAATTGAACTAATATTAACATTATATCTATTTAAAATTTCATATGCAGTAAGCGTATGACTTATACTTCCTAAATATGAGCCTATAGTTAATATAACTGGTACATCAAGACTTGTGATTAGATCTAAAATTGTTTGCTTATTATTTATAGGAACCATGACTCCGCCTACACCTTCAATTAAGGTTAAATCATATTTATTATCATTAATATGACTTTGACAAAAGTTATGTAAATCTTCAAATTTTATATATTTACTCTCGTTTTTAGCAGCTATATCTGGAGATAAAGGATCCTTAAAGCGCCAAGGAGATATTTTATCTATATTTTGTGAAGAAGTATTTAAAGCTTCTAAAATAATTCCACTATCTGTTTCTTTAAAATTATTTATATTAAACCCACTGATTATAGGTTTTAGGGCATTTACTCTATGATTTAATTTAATTGCTCTTTTAATGAGTATTTCTGTTAAAAATGTTTTTCCTATATTAGTTCCAGTACTGGTGATAAAAGCATTCTTTTGCATAAGTATATCAATCTTTAAATAAAATTTTTGTAAGATGGGCTAATTCTATAACATCTTTTTTTTTATGTTCAGAAGAGAATGTAAACCTTAATCTAGATGTATTCTTAGGAACTGTTGGAGGTCTAATAGCTCCGATATAGTAACCATAATTTTCATACAATTTAGATGCTTTAATTGTATTATTTTCATCATAAAGAATCTTGGAAACTATAGAAGACTCAGGAATAGGTAATCCGGCTCTTTCACAAAATAATTTTGCATACTTATATGGCTTTTTTGTTACCTCAGGGTTTTTAATAATAATTTGAAGAGCTTTTAAAGAAGCTGCTAAAGTACCTGGCGGAAGACCCGTTGTATATATCAAGCTTCTAGCTTTACTGTGCAATAATTTAATAATTGTTTTAGGTGCTGTTACAAAACCCCCATAACTGCCAATTGCTTTAGATAATGTTCCCATCTGAATTAAAACTTCTGGGGTTGGATTATGTTCATATAGTGATCCTCTACCTTTACCCAATACCCCAAAGCCATGTGCATCATCTAAAATAATTGATGCATCATATTTATTTGCAAGCAAAGCTAATTCTTTAATATTACCTCTATCGCCATCCATACTAAAAACTCCTTCTGTAAAAAGAAAGCAGTTAAAATATTTTTTTCTATATTTTTTAAGAAGTGACTCCAAATGATTTGCATCATTATGTTTGAACTTTATATATTTAGCACTTGATAATTTCAGGCCTATATTGGTTGAAGAATGACTTAACTCATCATATAATAATAAATCTTTACTGGATGTTAGAGCTGGAATTATTCCTGCATTAGTTAAAAAGCCACTTCCGAATACGCAGGCAGATTCGGATTTTTTATATTTAGCTAATAAATTTTCTAATTCTTCATATAGGGGATTATTTCCAGATACTAATCGCGATGCACCAGAACCTGAGCCATATTGCTTGGTAGCTTTAATACTCTCTTTAATTACTTCTTTATTTTTACTTAAGCCAAGATAATCATTACAACTGAAGGAAATAAGCTGTTTTTTATTTCTCGTAACCTTTAAATTATTTTCTCTACTAGTTGTCACTAAATTTCTAGCTTGAGATAATTTATTGATTTCAGACAATTTACTTTTATAAAGAGAAATTATTTTACTATTCATATCATTTCTTACTTGCTCAATATTTTAATAATACTATATTAGCCATTATGAATAAAATATATAATAATAATTCTATTTTAAGGCATAATTGGTCTATAGAGGAAGCTAAAGCCATTATAGATCAACCTTTATTAGACTTAGTATATCAAGCTCAGACTATTCATAGAAGTAATTTTCCTAAAAATGAAATTCAAAAAAGTAAATTATTAAGTATTAAAACTGGCTCTTGTCCAGAAGACTGTTCTTATTGTTCTCAAAGTGCTCATCATAATGTTGATTTAAAAAAGGAGCCTCTAATTTCTCTCGAGGAAGTAGTTCATGCCGCAGAGGATGCAGTAAAAGAAGGTGCGACAAGGTTTTGTATGGGAGCAGCCTGGAGAGGACCAACGGATAGAAATATTGATCAAGTGTGTGAAATGGTAGAGGCAGTAAATAATTTAGGTTTGGAAAGTTGTGTGACACTAGGTATGCTCAAAGATGGACATGCCGAAAAGTTAGCTAGTGCTGGACTAAATTACTATAATCATAATATTGATACTTCTGAAGAGTTTTATAATTCTATTATAACAACTAGAAATTTTTCTGATAGAATAGATACATTAGGAAAAGTTAGAAATGCTGGTGTTAAAGTTTGTTCAGGTGGCATTATAGGTATGGGTGAGACTAGATATGACAGATCAGAAATGTTAAGAACTTTATCTAATTTAGAGCAACACCCTGAAAGTGTGCCTATAAATATGTTAATCAGAATTCCTGGAACACCTCTTGGTAATGTAGAACCACTAAGTCATATAGAGTTAGTAAGAACAATTGCTTTAGCAAGAATATTAATGCCTTTGTCCACAGTAAGGTTGTCAGCTGGTAGAGCAGAAATGTCAGATTCAACACAAGCATTGTGTTTTTTAGCTGGTGCAAGTTCAATATTTTTAGGAGATGTATTGCTCACTGCAGATAACCCAGGCACAGATAAAGATTCTAAAATGTTAGACGATTTTGGTCTAAAAGGCGAAACTAAAATTACATTTAAAGAAGTAATAAAAGAAGTATCTTAATCTTTTGAATACTCCTCATCCAAATTTATGGTATCCATATGCACAAATGAAGCATTTGGATTTTGTTCCAAAAGCTATAAAAACTAAAGGCTCTCAAATAACTTTAGAAGACAATAAGGTGCTTATAGATGGTGTTGCTTCGTGGTGGACAGCTTGTCATGGTTATAATCATCCAGTTATTATTGATGCAATGAGAAAACAGTTAAATGATATGCCTCATATTATGTTTGGAGGCTTCACACATAATCCTGCTGAAAAACTTGCATTAAATTTAAAATCATTACTTCCTCCTGATTATAATCATTGCTTTTTTGTAGACTCAGGGTCGGTAGCAGTTGAAGTTTCAATGAAAATGGCAATTCAATATTGGGTTAATAAAAATAGACCAAATAAAAGAAAATTTTTAAGTTTTAAAAATGGTTATCATGGTGATACTCTAGGTGCTATGTCTATATGTGATCCTGAGGAAGGAATGCATTCTTTATTTAAGAATTATGTGCCTGAACAATTAAATATAGATGTACCAATTAATGAGAATACTAAGGATAATTTTAAAAATATTATATTTAATAATAAAGATGATTTAGCGGCAATTATTATTGAACCATTAGTCCAGTGTGCTGGAGGCTTCAAATTTCATGATGATAATGTGCTAAAATTTATTAGTGATATAGCAAAAGATAATAATATTCTTTTTATAATTGATGAGATTGCTACTGGATTTGGAAGAACGGGTACTATGTTTGCATTTGAAAATAGTAAAATAGAACCAGATATAATATGTTTAGGAAAAGCATTAACTGGAGGTTCTATATCTTTAGCATGTGCTATTTCAACAGATTCAATTTATGAAGCATTTTTATCAGATAAAGAAGAAGATGCCTTAATGCATGGTCCAACTTATATGTCTAATCCTTTAGCTTGTGCAGCTGCTAATGCGTCAATTGAACTATTTAAAAATGAGCCTAGGCTGTCACAAGTTAAAAACATTGAAATAGCTTTAAAAAAAAGCTTATTTGAGTGTAAAGATTTTAATTCTGTAGTAGATGTTAGAGTTAGAGGTGCTATAGGAGTAATTCAAGTAAAAGAAATGAATAAATTAAATTGGTTAAGAAAAAGGTTTGTTGAAGAAGGTGTTTGGATAAGACCATTTCTTGATGTTATTTACATAATGCCTTCATTTACAATATCAAAAAAAAATCTAAATCAGTTGATAGCAGCACTAATAAAAATAATACCAGAATGGGAATATGAGTCTAAAAAATAATTAAAGTTAAATAGATATGAAATATGATTTTAATATAATTATAAAAAGAACTAATAGGCTTAAAACTATATCACTGAAAGTTAAAAACCAAGAAGTGGTTTTATCTGCTCCTAAATTTATGTCGGATGATGAAATATTTAGTATTATAGATAATAAAATAAATTGGATACGAAACAAGTTAGCTGCAGATAAATCATACTATACTAAAGAAAGAAAATATACTAATGGGGATAAATTTTTATATTTTGGTTCTGAATATTTGTTAAAAATAAAAGAATCTGAAAAAGATAATGCTTATTTAGATAAAAATTATATTATAATTGAAACAAAAGATTTTACTAATAAGGATAATATTAAAAATATTCTACAAAATTGGTATATATATAAATCTAAAAAATATTTAATAAAAACAAATAGTTATTATGAAATTCTAATAGGAGTTTCCGCAAAAAAACTATTATTTGGTAAATATAAAAGTAAATGGGGAAGTTGCAATTCTAATAAAATCATATCTTATGACTGGCGTATAATTATGGCACCGCTAGAGGTTATTCATTATTTAATAATACATGAATTATGTCATATAAAACACCCCAATCATTCCAAAAATTTTTGGAATTATGTAGAAAAATATATGAGTGATTATAAGATACAAACAAAATGGCTAAAAATTAACTCTCATAAATTATTTTTATAATATTTTTTTAAATATTTAATGCATAATTATATATTTTGACTAGTATAATATAATTAATATTTTTATTAAGGAGGATCAGATGGATATAGATGCAGGTGATTTAACTTTTCAGTTAAGGGATCAAAGTTTATTTAGACAACAATGTTTTATAAATGGTGAATGGGTAAATGCTGAAAGCAAAAAAACTTTTGATGTTTATAATCCTTCAGATTTAACAGTAGTTGGCTCAATGCCAAATTGTTCTAAATCTGACACAATAAAAGCTATTGATGCTGCTAATTCTTCATGGGAAGCTTGGAAGAAGCTTACAGGAAAAGATAGATCCATTATAATTAGAAAATGGCACGAGCTTATTTTAGAAAATATAGATGATTTAGCATTAATTATGACATTAGAAAATGGAAAGCCTATTGCAGATGCGAGAGGCGAAATAATATATGCTTCTTGGTTTACTGATTGGTTTTCAGAAGAAGCCAAAAGAACTTATGGTAAAACTATTCCTTCAACAATGGCTGATAGACGAATGATGTCCATTAAACAACCAATTGGAGTTTGTGGAATAATAACACCTTGGAATTTTCCAGCAGCTATGATTACGAGAAAAATTGCTCCAGCCTTGGCAGCTGGTTGCCCCGTTGTTATAAAACCAGCTGGTTCTACACCCTTTTCTGCTACTGCATTAGTTGAATTAGCACATCGTGCAGGTGTACCAAATGGTGTAATAAACCTTATTTCAGTTTCTGAGGAGAATGTATCTGAAGTTGGCGATGAATTATGTACTAATAATCATGTCCGTAAAATTTCTTTTACAGGCTCGACCAATGTGGGAAGAGCTCTAATAGCTAAAACAGCTTCTACAATTAAAAAAGTATCCATGGAATTAGGTGGGCACGCACCTTTGATCGTATTTGAAGATGCTGACTTAGATGCTGCCGTAGAAGGCGCTATGGCCAATAAATATCGTAATAGTGGACAGGTTTGTGTCTCAGCTAATAGAATATTTGTTCATGAAAATATATATGATGAATTTGCAAAAAAATTCTCGGATAAATCAGCTGCACTTAAGGTTTCTGATGGAAGAGAGGATGGAGCTCAAATAGGTCCTCTTATTACTATGTCTGCAGTAGAAAAAGTGCAAAGTCACGTAGAAGATGCTGTAAATAAGGGTGCTAAGGTAATAACAGGTGGAGCTCTAGATAATGCAGGAAAACAGTTTTATAAACCTACAGTGATGACTAATGTAACAAATAAGATGAAAATATTCTATGAGGAAACGTTTGGTCCAGTAGCACCACTTATTAAATTTTCTTCTGAAGAAGAAGTTATTAAAATGGCAAATGATACTAATTATGGCCTAGCTGGTTATTTTTATAGTAGAGATATAGGAAGAATATATAGAGTAGCTGAAGCCTTAGAGTATGGCATGGTGGGTATTAATGCAGGAGTAATTTCCACGGAAGCAGCCCCATTTGGAGGTATAAAGGAATCAGGTATTGGCCGGGAAGGAGCTGCTGAAGGTATTGATGAATATCTAGAAACTAAATATATGCTAATTGCAGGAATAGATGATTAAAACTATATATGAAAAATAAGCATTTAGTTTTAATTTCTTTTGATACTAAGGCCGGCGGTATATCTAATATGATAGGTATACATGCTTTAGCGTTGGTTCGTGAAGGCTACAAATTATCAATAATATTACCAAAGTTATCAGATGCAATAAATTCTATTGAAAATGCTTTTATCGATAATAAAGAATACAATAAGTACGTAAATATTTATAAATATAATAGCTTTGATAAATTTTTTTTAAAATTAGGTTTTTCTCTATGGATAAAAAGAATTTTAAATAATTCTGATGCTTGTTTTGTTCATAATGCTAAATTAATACCTATAATCAAAAACAATTCTCGAAAGCCTGTATTTGCGGTTAATCATACATCAAAGCATTCGCAGATGAAGTATTATAACAACGCTGATCTTATTTACACAGTAAATAAAACTATTATTTCAGATTTGGTTAATTTTGGTATAGACAGAAATAGATGTATCTATTGCCCTAATGTTTTATTAAAATTACCTAATATAGAATTAAAAGATATAAATAAAAACAATATTATAATAGGCGCATTAGGTAGAATGGTAGAAAAAAAAGGATTTTTTGATTTTATAGATGCTTTAAAAATTCTAAAAGAAAGAGGTTATAATTTTACAGCAATTTTAGCGGGTGATGGACTATTATTTAAGGAATTGCAAAAATATGCTGAGAGTATACCAGAATTAGAATTTCCAGGTTGGGTTTTAGATAAACAAGATTTTTTTAATAAAATTGATATATTCTGCCAACCTTCTCATTTTGAACCTTTTGGCTTAACCGTAATAGAAGCAATGTCATATGGAAAGCCTGTTATTTCTACTGATTGCGATGGGCCGTTAGAAATAATTAATGATAATATGAAAAATGGAATTTTAGTATCAAAAAAGAAACCTCTAGAAATGGCTGATGCAATAATTGAGCTTATTAAAAATTCACATTTACATAGAAGTATGTGTAATTTAGCTTACAGCCATATTCATAAATTTTATAGTCTTAGAAATCTTCAAAATAATTTAAATAGTAGTATAACTAACTATTTTAAATCCTTACATAAAAAATAAATATCATTATTCATCTTTAGTGAATTCCATTCAGCCTTAGCATATTTGCCCTCAGGACAAAGGCCATATTCACTTATTACTTCTAATTTTATTAGAGCTTTACATTTTGTTAGGTATTTTGATTTTAAATTGATAGTTAAATTTCCATTTCTGTCTGAATATTTATACGTATTGATATCTTCTCCACAGATACTTAAAAAAATATTTTTATTTTTATATAAGCTTTTGTCTGTTGAATACATTTTAATCATTATATCTTTATTCATTAGCGCACTTTTCAATTTTTTAAGACATTTATCAATTTCATAAGAATTACTATTATTAGAACATTTCTCATAATTTTGAGAATAAGACAAAAATGGTATACTAATAATAGATATAAAAATAATTAAAATATTTTTCATTATAAAATTACCTAGCTATAGATTGTAAATAAATATATATAATTTTATATATATATAAGGAGTATATCTTGAATAATAAAGTATCAAAAAATAATCATTACGATTTAATTGTTATAGGTGCAGGTTCAGGTGGTGTGAGAGCATCAAGAATTGCAGCAAATTATGGTGCTAAGGTTGCCATTATTGAAAGTGTAAGAGTAGGCGGTACATGCGTACTAAGAGGATGTGTACCTAAAAAGTTGTTGGTTTATGGTTCTCACTTTGCAAGTGAAATTGAAGATTCACAAGGTTTCGGTTGGGAAGTATCTTCTTTTAAACATGATTGGCAAAAACTTATTAACAATAAAAATACTGAGTTAGATAGATTAAACAATATATACCTAAATCTTCTTTCCAAGGTTAATATAATTAATGGTTTTGCTAAAATTATAAGTAAAAATGAGGTTGAAGTTAATGGGGAAGTGTTGTCCTCAGATACAATACTCATTGCTGTAGGTGGAAAGGCTTATATGCCTGATATTAAGGGAAAAGAGTTATGTATAAACTCAGATGCCGCATTGGATTTAAAAAAATTTCCTTCTCGTATTGTTATAAACGGGGGTGGTTATATTGCTTTAGAATTTGCAGGTATATTTGCATCCTTTGGAGCTAATGTAACAATTGTATACAGAGGAACTAATTTATTAAGAGGTTTTGACAGTGATATTTCTAAGTTAATTACTGAGGAGCTTAAAAATTCTAAAATTAAAGTTCTAACAGAAATAGAAATAAGTTCTGTTTCTAAAACTTCAGCTGGATTGTCGACGCTATTAAGTAATGGAGAAGTAATTATTTCTGATGAAGTTATGTTTGCAACAGGTAGAGTGCCAAATACAAATTCATTGGGCTTAGAAAAAGTAGGAATAAAAACTGGAAGTATAGGTGAAATTATTGTTGATGATAATAATGAAACTAATCTTAAAAATATCTTTGCTATAGGGGATGTAACAAATAGAATTAATCTTACTCCTGTCGCTATAGCAGAAGGCCAAGTTTTTGCAGATAATCGTTACGGAGGTATGAATAAGAAATGCGATTATGACAATGTAGCTTCAGCAGTGTTTACGCAACCGGCAATAGGTGTTGTAGGTTTAACCGAAAATAAAGCTGAAGAAATATTTGCAAATGATGGAGGTATATCTGTCTTTCAGACATCCTTTAAACCAATGAAACAGACATTAGGAGGAAGAAATACGAGGATCTATATAAAAATGATTGTTTCTAAAAAAGATAATAAAGTTGTGGGTATTCATGGTATAGGTGATGATTTGCCAGAAATAGTACAAATATGTGCAGTAGCAATTAAATCTGGAGCAACAAAGGATGATTTTGATAATACTATGGGTATTCATCCTACAGCAGCTGAGGAACTAGTAACTTTAAAATAAACTTTTATGTAATTAAAACTTGTAAATAATATTCACAAACAGTAATCATTATGCTCAATATTATAAAATAAAGCATTTTAAAGGTAATAAATTATGAATTCTAAATGGTCTATAGATTCTTGGAGAGATTTTCCTATTAAGCATCAGCCTATTTATTCCGATTTAAATAAGCTAAATAAAGTTGAAAATAAGCTTAAAACTCTTCCACCTCTGGTTTTTGCAGGTGAAGCAAGAACTTTAAAATCTAAATTAGCAGATGTTTCAGAGGGTAAAGCTTTTTTGCTACAAGGTGGTGATTGTGCAGAATCATTTGCTGAGTTTAATGCTGATAATTTAAGGGATACATTTAGAGTAATATTACAAATGGCTGCGGTATTAACTTATGGTGCGTCATTACCTATAGTTAAAGTGGGACGACTTGCAGGCCAATTTGCAAAGCCAAGGTCTGAAGCATTTGAAATTAGAGATAATGTAAAACTTTCTTCTTATTTAGGAGATATCGTAAATGGAATTGAATTTGAAGCTTCTTCTAGAGAGCCTGATCCTGAAAGAATGATCAAAGCTTATAGTCAAGCTGCATCGGCATTAAATCTTTTAAGAGCTTTTGCTACTGGTGGATATGCTGATTTACATGAGGTTCACAGATGGAATTTAGAGTTTTTAGAGGGAAGTAGCCAAGATAATAAGTATAGAATGATTGCTGATAGAATTGGCGATTGCTTAGATTTTATGAAGGCTTGTGGAATAAATAAAAATACAGCTGGTTTGGTTTCAAAAGTTGATTTTTTTACTTCACACGAAGCATTATTGTTAGGCTATGAACAGAGTTTAACAAGAATAGATAGTATTACAGAAAATTATTATGATTGTTCTGCTCATATGTTATGGATAGGAGAGAGAACCAGGGGATTGGATGAAGCACATATAGAGTTTATGAGAGGAATAGGAAACCCTATAGGAGTTAAAGTAGGTCCTTCGATGATTAATGATGAATTAATAAGTTTAATAGAAAAGCTTAACCCAAAAAATGAAGCTGGAAAACTTACATTAATAGCAAGAATGGGAAGGGATAATATAGGAAATGTATTACCTAGTTTAGTTAGAAAAGTTGATCAAGAGGGTAAAAAAGTAGTTTGGTCATGCGACCCAATGCATGGAAATACTTTTAAAGCTCAAACAGGATATAAAACTAGAGCATTTGATAATGTTATGAGTGAAGTAGAACAGTTTTTTCAAATTCATAGGTCAGAAGGGACTTATGCTGGAGGTATTCATTTAGAAATGACAGGACAAGATGTGACTGAATGTGTTGGAGGGTCACAAGAAATTAAGGAAGAGAATTTAGGCGATAGATATCATACTCATTGTGATCCAAGGCTAAATGCTAGTCAAGGATTAGAATTGGCTTTCAGACTTTCTGAAGAGCTAAGTAAATATAGAAAATAGATTAATTAATAATAAACCGTACATCTGAAAACTCTTTAATTAAACTTTTTCTTATCTTTTCATTTGATACAGCATATGTAGTAGATAAGCCATCTGCTAATGTAGCATTTTTCGCAATTACTGTTGTTTTTTCTGGAATATTTGAAGCAGAGTCATAATTATTTGCATCAAATAAATGACTTTTTTTATTAGGTAAAATTGTACTATCTGGTTCACTAACTGAAAATCCTTTATTTGTTATATCAAGAAATTCATTATTTACTAATAAACGCCATTTATTATCATTTGGAGAAATACCAGATGCTTTACCTTCACCAAAATTAATAAGGTGATTATTTAAACCTGAGTTTAATAAGATTTCATGTATTCTATCCGTTAATATACCCTGAGCTAACGCGTTAAAGGTTATTTCTGTATTTTTATTTAGCAAAATTACTTTATTCTTAGAAATATCAATATTATTAAAACCAATACCTTCAAAATTAACTTTCGTCCCTGAGGAATAGCTATTCCATAGGGGTTGTACTGTAATATCAAAAGATCCTTTGCTTACTCTATAAAACTTTTCAGATATATATATTGCATTTATTAATTCTGGATCTGGATTAATTAAGACTTTATTATCATTTAAAAGATTAATTTTACTAGAACCATCTTGAAGGTAAAATATTTTATTAAATCTTCTAATTTCTGAATTAATTAATAAAATTAATTTATCTAAATGAGCTTTATTTTTAGTATGTATTTGCATTACTACTGGATTCCCAAGAGCGGTACTACTCCATCTATAGCTATGAATATTGTTATTTGCGACAGCTTGAAGTGGAGTTATTGCAATAGAACTAGCTATTATTTTTATAGTTTTTCTTCTAGATATTAATTGTTGCATATTAAGCTACTTTTATTTTATTCAATTTAACTAAAGGAGGGCACCTATTAGTATCAGTATATTCTAATTGACAGTCCAGACATCTAAAACATTCACTCATAATTATCTTGCCTTTTTTAATCCCATTTGTTGGGATAGCTTTTACAGGGCAAGATTTAGAACATAAATTGCATGGATTTCCGCATTCTTGCCTTCTTTTCAAGTTATCTGTAATCCTTAATTTACCTAGAACGGCCAAACTACCTCCTAGAGGACATATAAATCTGCAAAAACCTCTTTCCATAAACATGCTAATAATTAATAATATTATGGCATAACTAACGTATGGTAACCCTCTGTTAAAATGCCTCATTATTGAAGTTTTGAACGGTTCAATTTCTGCTATACTAGACGCTGTCTCCATTGAGAAAAATGAAGCACCAATAATAGTAACTAATATAAAATATTTAATGGTCCACAGTTTTTCAAAATATTTTTCTGGTAATTCTTTCTTCTTAATTCCAATAAATTTTGAAATATATCCTATTAATTCTTGTAATGCTCCAAAAGGACAAAGCCATCCACAAAATAGACCTCTTCCTAAAATCAATGTTGATAAAATTGTGAAAACTAAAATTATAAAGATTAGAGGATCAATCATAAAATAATTTAGGTCTGCTCCAGTAATAGGAATTCTTATTAAAGATAAAATATTAAAAATTGATAATTGTGCTCCTGTATACCACCCAATCCATATTAGAGTAAAAGATAAATATGATATTCTGATGTATCTAAATATTCTTCGATATTTACTTATTCTTTCTTGAAATATTGTTATTAAGCATAAAAAAAGTAGTGCTGATACTAAAATTAAAATTCTAAATTTAGAGTCTAGCCATATATTTATCCACATCGGAAGAGGTTTAGTATTTTCAATTATTAATTCTTTATTTATTACAAATGGAATTATTAAGCTTCTTAAGTTTTCTGTATGGTTTTCATTTATTATTTCTATGTACCATGGTTCTGTTGGATCAAAGTTATGATGAGGACCTATTTTAAATATAGATATTTCTTTAAATTTTGGGGCATTTTTTGTCTGAATTTTAGATACTCTTGTATGGTCTGAAGCTTTAAAAATTATTTCATTCTCGCCTTGAATTAGCCTAATCCTATCAAATAACTTTGTACTTCTCCATCTATCTCCTTTATAGGAATAGCCATTTCCAGCAATCAAAATTGCATTGTCTTGAGCACTTAAACTAGCCATGAGCTTATCATGAGTATGTTTTTTTAAAATATTATATCCTATCGCTCTAGGATTTAAATAAGTTATAGCTAATTGAGACTCAATGTTTTCTTCAAAATAGTAGCTGTTTTTATAAATGACATGTTTGTCTCTTATTAATTCATTCCAATTCATTTCAATTTCTTTTAAATAATTTATTTGATTAGAGTATGTTGTTTGAAATAATCCTATTAATAAGGATGCGTTTCTTGCAGACTTAAAAATTGCCTCATGCATTAAATTTGAAGAAATTGTTCCTCTATGAACTGTATCAGGTCTAATAGGTTTATCTCTAGATGCTCTCGACATTCCATTTGAAATATTAATATCTTTAGTTCTTTCAATATATTCTAATAAATCTGACTCACTTATATCATGTTCAAAGAGGGGTTCATTATGATAGATAAGTTTAGCTCCAGCAATAGTGCCTGATAAATTTAATCCAACAATTATTTCATAGGGAGACCTATCATAGCCCAGCGATTTTACCATATCCCATGTCGAAAATACATAGCCTAATAATTCATTATTATTAAATATTTCAATTATTCTCTCATCATTTTTATTATTTTTTTTATAAGTATAATTTTCAAAAAATTCTTTAATTAATTCATTATCAACCCTATCATTAATTTTACCTGTAATTTCAGCAAAGGAAGATTGTGAAATTAATAAAGAAAATATAATTATAAAAAGTGAAAAATTTTTCATAGATAAACTCTAGATATTTATGGTAAAATTAACTATTAACACTAAAGTATAAAAAGTATAGCTTTTATATAATTAAATAAAGTTAAATCTATGGAGTGTAAGATTATTGTCTGATTTTGAAAATGACATTGAATTAAGAACTGACCATTATTTTAAGCTAACTAAAAAAATAGTTGAGAAACATGGCGATATGCAAGTCACCTATGCAGTTTTTATGCGAAGACCAGTAATATATTGTCCAAAATTAGCAATTAATTGGATTAGCAGTGTTACAGCCGCACGTGGATCTAGAATAAAAATAAAAGAATGTTTTGAGGAAGGTGCTTGGGTAGGTGCTGGAGAGTGTCTCATGTATATAACTGGACAATTAAGTGTATTAGCTGATTTAGAAACTATATTTCTACAGAAAATAGGTGGAGCATGCGTTGCTGCATATAATACCTTTGGAATGGCTAGTGATTTACCTAAGGTAGGATTTATTGCAATGGATGCAAGGCATTGTGCTGGAGGAGAAATGCAAGAACTTATGGCTTATGGCGCATCTGTAGGTTCTAAAAAAGCGCAAAATGAGCAAGGAGCAGTTGGTTTCATTGGGAGCGCTAATGATATAACTTCACATTTTTTTGGTAAAAAAAATGGAGTGGGGACCATGCCACATGCATTAGTTGGTTATGCTGGCTCTACACTTAATGCTGCTAAAATGTTTATGGAAACGTATCCGAATAAGCCTATAACAGTCCTTATTGATTACTTTGGTAAAGAAATTTCTGACACACTTGAGGTTTGTAAAGAATTAAAGAAGATAGCTGATAATGGACTTTTATCTGTAAGAATTGATACCCATGGTGGTAGGTTTGTTGAAGGTTTAGATACTGCGAAATCTTATGAATTATTAGATAAGAATGCACCTCGTGCTATAAGAACATTTAGAACTGAACAAGAGCTTAGATGGCTCGTAGGAA
Organism: Alphaproteobacteria bacterium MarineAlpha9_Bin3; assembly: GCA_002937655.1. Taxonomy (GTDB): domain Bacteria; phylum Pseudomonadota; class Alphaproteobacteria; order TMED109; family TMED109; genus TMED109. The sequence continues at coordinate 24,960 of PTKH01000007.1, forward strand.
CTGGAGTAAGTGCTGCCGCTTTATGGCACTTAAGGTTAGCACTAGATAAGAATAATTATAAGAAAGTAAAAATTATAGCCTCTAGTGGTTTTAGTCCTGAGAAATGTAAATTGATTGCAAGTGTTGGAGCTCCAGTAGACATGATAGGAACGGGTTCTTACATTCCTGACAGTTGGTCTGAAACTTATGCAACTGCAGATATTATAGAGTATAATGGTATAGCTAGAGTCAAAATTGGTAGAGAGTTTTTACTGCCTAAAAAACAAAATAATTAGTGAGGAAATAATCTTTGAATACTTATATTAAAATATATTTGTGCCAATTAAATTTTCATGTTGGCGATTTAAAAAATAATTATGACAAAATTATTTCGGCTAGAGAAGAAGTAAAAAGACAAGGTGGAGATTTATGTGTTTTTTCAGAGTTATCTGTTACAGGTTATCCCCCAGAAGATTTAGTTTTAAGAAAAACATTTATTGAGTCAGTAGAAAATATAATAGATAATTTAATAGAGCTATCTAATGATAATGGCCCAGGAATTATCGTTGGTTATCCTAGGTTGCATGATAATAAGTTAATGAACTCTGCAGCTATAATTTTTAATGGGAATATTTCTATCATTAATAAATTTCATTTGCCAAATTATGGTGTTTTTGATGAAAAAAGAGTTTTTAATTCTGATAGAGTGCCAGGCCCAATAGTTTTTAAAGATATTAGGATAGGTTTAATGATATGTGAAGATATGTGGTATCCTGACGTTTCAGAAAGCCTTCAGGAATCTGGAGCACAAATATTAATAGTAATTAATGGTTCTCCATTTGATCAAAATAAGGAAGATGAAAGACTTTCAGTTGCTGTTTCAAGGGTCGTAGAAACAAATTTACCTTTAATTTATGTAAACCAAATTGGAGGACAAGACGAACTTGTTTTTGATGGAAGTTCTTTTGCTTTAGATTCTAGTGCTAAATTGTGCTTACAGAGCTCATCTTGGAGAGAAGAAGTAAATAAATTAGAAATAACAATTAATAACAATGGTTTAAATAAATTATCTTCTTCAGTTATTAATAAAATATCTGTTGGTTTGGAGTCAAAGTATAATGCTATGGTTCTAGGTTTAAGGGATTATGTAAATAAAAATAGATTTAAAGGTGTTGTTTTAGGTTTATCAGGTGGAATAGACTCTGCTCTAGCTGTAGCTATTGCGGTTGATGCTTTAGGTGCAGACAGAGTAAGAGGTATAAGAATGCCATCTAAATATTCATCTGAAGGTTCACTAAGTGACGCTAAAGAATCTGCAAAGTTATTAAATATAAAAATTGATACAATTAATATTGAAGAAATCAATAAATCTTATTTAGGACACCTTAATGATTTATTTAAGGATTTGGATAAAGATACAACTGAAGAAAATATTCAATCAAGAATAAGGGGTGTTATACTTATGGCAGTTTCCAATAAATTTGGCGAAATGCTTATATCAACTGGAAATAAGAGTGAAATAAGTGTTGGATATACAACTATTTATGGTGATATGAATGGTGGATTTTGTGCTTTAAAGGATGCGTACAAGACGGATGTTTATAATTTATCTAAATGGAGAAATAATCATTATAATGATTTATTTTTAGGGCCTTCTGGAATGGCTATTCCTGCTAATAGTATTACAAAAGAGCCCTCTGCAGAACTTGATTTTAATCAGAAGGATCAAGATAGTTTACCAGATTATGAGGTGCTAGATGAGATATTAATTAAAATAATTGAAGAAGAGGCATCTTTAGATTCTATCATATCCATGGGGCATGATAGTGAATTAGTTCATAGAGTCTACAGGCTACTATTACTTTCAGAATATAAAAGAAGACAGTCAGCTCCTGGAGTCAAGCTTACAGCGCGTTCCTTTGGAAAAGAAAGAAGGTATCCAATAGTAAATGCATTTTTAGATGATACATAAATTTATAGTAAATAAATGAATAAATTAACTCCCAGCATTATATTAGTAGAGCCACAATTGGGCGAAAATATAGGGTCTGCTAGCAGGGCTATGTTAAATTTTGGTGTATCTGATTTAAGGTTAATTAATCCAAGAGATGGTTGGCCAAATTCTAAAGCAAATGCAATGGCTGCTGGAGCTTTAGAAAATAAAAACTTCAAAGTTAGATTATATAGAGACATTAAACATGCTACAGAGGATGTTTCATATTTATTAGCAACATCTGCTAGAAGTAGAGATATGAATAAACCAGTTTATGATACTAAAGATGCTATAAAAAAATTAATAAAAGCTCAAAATAAGGGTTTAAAAACAGCTATAATTTTTGGGGGAGAAAAGTCAGGTTTAAATAATGATGACATAGTAAAAGCTGATGCGTTAATTAATATTAATAATAATAAAAAATTTAGTTCAATTAATTTATCAATGTCAGTATTAATAATCTGTTATGAGTGGTTTTCTAATAAAATGATAAATGAAGGTATACCTAATTTAACAATGAATAAAGATAAAATGATGGCTAATAAAAGTGAATTAAATTATTTTATTGATAAATTAGTTAAAACTTTAGATGATACTAACTTCTTTAATCCTGAGGAAAAAAGAAAGATAATGATAAATAATATAGAGGCAATTTTTACAAGAAATGAATTAACTTTACAGGAATTAAATACTTTACATGGAATATTATCAAGTATAATAAGAAGTTAAATAAAGATAGGGTTGACAGTATATAATTCAGCTGTATAGTTCCCTAGAATTATATTCATTTCGTTACATGATAGGAAATTATTAATAATGAGTAAGAGAAGCGAACCGCACTATAAAATTGACAGAAGATTAGGTTGTAATCTATGGGGAAGACCTAAAAGTCCATTTAATAAAAGAGAATATGGACCAGGACAACATGGTCAAAGAAGAGGTAAGCTATCTGATTTTGGTATTCAGCTTAGAGCTAAGCAAAAGCTTAAAGGGTATTATGGTAACTTATCAGAAAAACAGTTTAGAAATTATTATAAAAGTGCTGCTTCTTTAAGAGGTGATACTGGTGAACAACTTGTGGGGCTATTGGAAAGAAGACTGGATGCTGTAGTTTATAGGCTTAATCTTGTTCCAACTATTTTTTCTGCAAGGCAGTTAATCAACCATGGACATGTAAGAGTGAATGGTAAAAGAGTTAATATAAGATCTTATATGTGCTCAGTAGGGGATGTTATTTCTATTAGAGAGCAATCTAAAGATCATCCTTTAGTATTAGAAGCATCTCAAGGTCAGACCCGAGATATTCCAGATTATATAAGTCCTAATTTGGATAAGTTAGAAGGAACATTTAACAGAATACCAGTATTAGCTGATATTCCATACCCTGTTGAGATGGAACCCAATTTGGTTGTAGAATTCTATTCGAGATAAAAATAATTATTTATTAAATAATTCTTGTAACTCTCCATTTTCATACATTTCTTTAACGATATCACAGCCCCCAATGAATTCCCCATTTACGTATAACTGTGGAATAGTTGGCCAATCGCTATAAACTTTTATGCCATCTCTTAATGTGGGTTCTGAAAGTACATCTACTCCTTTGAATTCTACTCCAATATGACTCAAAACTTGAGATACCATTGAAGAAAAGCCGCACTGCGGAAATACAGGTGTTCCTTTCATAAATAAAACTACGTCATTTGAGCTTATTTCTTTTTCAATTCTACTTTTTACGCCTTCGTCTAATTCTGACATTATTACCTCCTATTATTATTTTAAGTTAGTCTTCTGAGCTAGTCTTTAATGCTAAAGCATGTAATTGTTGACCCATTTTACCTTTCAATGCTTTATAAACCATTTGATGTTGTTGAATTTTTGATTTTCCGTTAAACAACGAGGATTTTACATGCGCAGAGTAATGATCTCCATCTCCTCTAAGATCTTGAATTTCAACTGTTGAATTAGGAATAGCTTCCTTGATCATAGTTTCTATTTCATTTGCACTCATAGACATATCTTTTCCTTATATTTATTAAGAAAAATAATTATGAAACCAATTATTTCTTATATTAGCTAATTTTTCAATAGATATTTTATTATTATCAACAGTAAAATATTTGCCATTTATTTTTCCAATAATATTAGCATCTATATTCATTGTTTTAGACTTATTAATTATAGTTTCACTATCATTTGTAATAACTATATATCTCGCTTGATCTTCACCAAAAAGCCATTCACAAATATTATTATCTTTTGGTGAGTTTATTTCACACCCTATATTACTCATAATGCATAGTTCAGCTAGGGCAATACCAATTCCTCCATCAGATAAGTCCTTACAAGCATCTATTAAACCTAAAGACGCAAGATCTAAAATAAATTTACCATGTTGTAATTCTTCATCAAGATTTATATTAGGTGGACAACCTTTTTCAATTTTTGCTATTTCTTTTGCATATATTGAGCATTGTAAATGTCCTCTAGTGGAACCTAGAACTATTATATCTTGATTATTATTTTCGCTAATTTTGTTAGATAATTGATTATCAGTATTTTTTATTATTCCGACTGCTCCAATTTGGGGCGTAGGAGGAATACTCTTTCCTTCAGTTTCATTATACAAACTAACATTACCAGCAACCACCGGCATAGATAGTTTCTTACAAGCATCAGAAATACCTCTTATTGCATCAACAATTTGCCCCATAACTTCTTTTTTTTCTGGATTACCAAAATTTAAACAATCTGTTATTGCTAAGGGTAACGCACCAACAGAGCATAGGTTCCTATAAGATTCACATACTGCCTGCATACCGCCTATATGAGCATTAGACGCACAATATCTAGGAGTACAATCGGTTGTTATGGCTAAGGCTTGTTTGTCTATATTATGAATCTTTACTACTCCAGCTTCAGATCCAGGCATTCCTATTGTATCTCCCATAACCATATGATCATATTGTTCCCATATCCATTCTCTGGAACATAGATCATGATTTCCTATTAATTTTAATAAAGCATCTTCCCAGTTATCATCAACTGGAATATCATGTGAATTACTATTAATATTAGATTCATAAGGTCTTTCGTATATTAAGCCGTTAGCTAATGGTTCAAGAGGAATATCAGCGACAGTTTTATTATTGGATTTTAATACTATATGTTTAGAAGAAGTAACTTCACCAATTATACTAAAATCTAATTCCCACTTTTTAAATATATTTTCTGCTTTTTCTTCAGAGCCTGGTTTTAATACCATAAGCATTCTTTCTTGACTTTCTGAAAGCATTATTTCAAACGGAGTCATTTCAGTTTCTCTTACGGGTACTTTATCTAAATCAATTTCTATTCCATTATTATCTTTAGCAGCCATTTCTACAGATGAAGAAGTAAGACCTGCTGCTCCCATATCTTGTATACCTATTATGCAATCGGTTTCCATTAACTCTAAACATGCTTCTAGTAATAATTTCTCTGTGAATGGATCACCAACTTGAACAGTAGGTCTCTTACTTTCTGAATCAGCATCAAATGATGCAGATGCCATAGATGCTCCATGAATTCCATCTCTGCCTGTTTTAGCTCCTACATATACTACAGGGCTTCCAGGAGATCCTGCTTTTGCATAAAATATTTTATCTTTTTTTACTATGCCTACTGTCATAGCGTTTACTAAAATATTTCCGTTATAACCTTCATCAAATGTGCACTCTCCACCTATAGTAGGAACTCCCATACAATTCCCATATCCACCTATACCAGATACTACTCCAGATAATAAATGTTTGGTTTTAGCATGAAGAGGGTTTCCAAACCTTAAACAATTAAGATTTGCTACCGGTCTTGCACCCATAGTGAATACATCTCTCATGATACCACCTACGCCAGTAGCTGCTCCTTGATAAGGTTCAATAAATGATGGATGATTATGGCTCTCCATTTTAAAAACAGCAGCTAAATTATTACCAATATCAATTATTCCTGCGTTTTCACCCGGACCTTGGATAACCCATGGTGCTTCTGTAGGAAGAGTTTTAAGCCATTTTCTAGATGATTTATAAGAACAATGTTCGCTCCACATAGCAGAAAATATCCCTAATTCTGTTATATTAGGTATTCTGTTCATATATTTTATAGTTTCTTTATATTCATCCTCATTAAGACCTAATTCTATAGCTTGATCGAGCGTAGTCATATTAAATTATCCTAATTTTTCAAAAAATGTCTTAAAAAAATTAATACCATCTTTTCCACCTAAACTAGAATCTATTGCTCTTTCAGGGTGGGGCATCATACCTAACACATTACCTTTATCATTAAAGATACCAGCTATATTATTTATAGAACCATTGATATTATTAGCGTCATTAATTTCTCCATCATCTGAACAGTATTGATATGCTATTCTATTATCCTTATTTAGTTTTTCTATTACTTGATCGTTTGCATAATAATTTCCATCATGATGTGCTACTGGCATAGAAATAACTTTATTGATTGAGTTTTTATTATTCCATTTATTTTCATGCTTAGATATTAAATAGGTATATTTACATATAAAATTCATCTTTTTATTTCTCATTAGCACTCCTGGTAATAGCTCACATTCGGTAAGTATTTGAAATCCGTTACAAATTCCTAGAACTGGTGTTCCATTTAAAGCTTTAGCTATTACTTCTCTCATAATTGGAGCACGAGATGCTATAGACCCAGATCTAAGATAATCTCCGTGAGAGAAACCTCCAGGTAAAACTATTAAATTAGGGTTATCAAGAGATGTATCTTTATGCCAAATCATTTTAGATACATGACCAGTAGTTTTCTTTATTGCTACAAAAATATCTCTGTCACAATTAGATCCTGGAAATACAATGATATTTGGTTTCATAAATTATATCTTCTTAATTATCTGGCAGCACTTTAATTTTATAGTCTTCAATAACCATATTTGCTAAAAGTACTTTGCATATTTCTTCTGTTAATTTTTCTGCTTCTTCCTTGCTTTTTGTATCAAATTCTAAGTCAAAAAGTTTTCCTTGCCGTATTTTTTTTATTCCTGAGAAGCCTAAGTTTTTAAGAGCTGATTCCACAGCTTTACCTTGTGGATCAAGAACTCCTTCCTTAAGTGTAGTATGTACTTGTACTTTCATAATAAGCCTCTAATTAATTTTCTAAAATACCAAGTCTATTAGCGACCTCTTGATAAGCTTCTTTCATATCACCTAGGTCTTGCCTAAATCTATCTTTATCTAATTTCTTATTTGTATTATTATCCCAAAGTCTAAAATTATCTGGACTTAACTCGTCTGCTAAAATAATTTCTAAATCATCATTTTTATATATTCTTCCAAATTCTAGTTTAAAATCCACGAGCTTTATAGAAATACTTGAAAATATTCCTAATAAAAAATCATTTACTCTGAGAGACATATTAAAAATATCTTCTAATTCATTTGGAGTTGCCCAATCAAAGGCAGAAATGTGCTCTTCAGAAATTAAAGGATCATTTAATTCATCAGATTTATAGTAGTATTCAACAATAGGTCTAGGAAGCAATTCTCCTTCTTTGAGACCAAATCTTTTACAAATTGATCCTGCAGCGATATTTCTAACAACTACTTCTATAGGAATTATATCTACTTTATGAACTAACTGTTCTCTCATATTTAAACGTTTTATAAAATGAGTAGGAATTCCTATATCTTTTACTTTATCCATCAAAAATGATGAAATTCTATTATTTAAAACACCTTTACCATTAATTACTGCAAATTTTTTATTGTTAAAAGCCGTGGCATCATCTTTAAAATATTGAATTATAGTATTAGGTTGAGTTCCTTGATAAAGAATTTTAGCTTTACCTTCATATATTTTTTTTCTTTTATCTTTTGCCATGTGTGCCTTCAGTTAATAACTTAAATATATGTATTAAGTAATACAAGAACTATGTATTACTAACAAGTATTGATGGAATAAAAATTATTTTTATCTGGTGAAGAGTCGTTGAATAAAAATATAGTTTTTTCTTTATTCTCTGGAATTGCTACTATAGAAGAACATATAGTTCCGTAATTCTTTATATATTTATCACCAATATTTATAGCTGCTAAAGGTTTATCTTCAGGATGGATATCCCTAGATAAGAATTGTATCCATTCATCCCATTCAGCTATTTCAGGTTTTGGATCTTTAAGAGATTTATATTCTTTTTTATTATAATTATATCTATCTGAAAAGTTACTATTTATATCATGACTATCTAAAAAATGTTTTCCTTCGGGTATATTATGTATTTCTATTTTATCTTTACTATTACTTTTTATCCAATATGCTCTTTTATTATTAGCTAAAAATAAATTAAATGGTTTCCATTTTGAATTGTTTATAGATTTTATATAGCTAAGTGCATCTTCAATATTATTTTTATTTAAAACATCTATAACTATATTGCCTCTACTTAATTTATTACTACTTGGTCCTAAACTATTTGATCTATTCAGTATTGTAGCGACTAAACCATGTTCATTTATTCCAAGCCAACTTCCTCCCGCAGTTAAATCTTTGCCAGCTATTATATTAGGAGAATCTGGCCAATGTTTACCTGGAGACAACCAAGGCCTGTCTATCATTTCATCTCTATTTCCTGCAATAATTAAAGGCCATTTATCTTTTGGCCTAAAGAGTATTAATAAAGTGCACATTAATTTTTAAACTTTATTTATTTTTAAAAACTTTATCAAAAATATAAGGAATATTTTTTGTATGTTTTTTCAAATCAAAAAGAGTATCTATTTCATTTTTATTTAAATATTTACTTACATTTTTATCATTTATTAAAAGTGTTTTAAAATCAGTCTTATTATTCCATACATCCATTGCTGATTTTTGAACTACTCTGTATGCATCTTCTCGACTCATTCCTGCTTGCGTTAAAGCAAGTAATACACCTTGGCTAAAATGTAACCCTCCAAGTTGATTCAGGTTTTTTTTCATATTTTTGGGGTATAAAACTAAGTTTTCTATAACACCAGCTAGACGATTAATGGCAAAGTCTAAGGTTACAGTTGCGTCTGGTGCAATAACTCTCTCAACTGATGAATGCGAAATATCTCTTTCGTGCCATAGAGCTACATTCTCTTGAGCAGGCATTACTGCTGATCTTACTAACCTAGCTAATCCTGTTATATTTTCAGTTAATATCGGATTTCTTTTATGTGGCATTGCAGAACTGCCTTTTTGTCCATCACTGAATTTTTCTTCAGCTTCTCTAACTTCTGTTCTTTGTAAATGTCTTATTTCTATTGAAACTCTTTCTAGGCAACTTGCTATAATTCCTAAAACTGAAAAATACATAGCATGTCTATCTCTTGGTGATATTTGTGTAGAAATGGTTTCAGGTTTTAATTTCATTTTTTTCGCAACATACTGCTCAACTTTTGGATCAATATTAGCAAAAGTACCCACTGCTCCTGAAATTTTACATGTAGCAATATCTTTGCAGGCAAAATCTAATCTTTCTCTGCATCTATTAAATTCAGCATAGGCATACGCAAATTTTAGTCCCATAGTAGTTGGTTCAGCATGTATGCCATGACTTCTTCCAATACAAACCATTTCTTTACTAGATAAAGCTCTTTTTTTTAGAGCTTTTAATAATCTTGCTATACCTTTATCAAGTATTTTACTTGCTTGCATTAATTGAACATTTAGACAAGTATCTAGAACATCAGAAGATGTCATTCCTTGGTGAATAAATCTGGCTTTTGGACCCACATGCTGAGCTACATTTGTAAGAAATGCTATTACATCGTGTTTTACTTCTTTTTCAATAGCATCAATCTTGTCTATTTCAAATTTCCCTTTTTTATCGATTTGCTTTGCTACACCTTTTGGAATAACTCCTAATTTTTCCTGTGCTTCACAGGCATATTTTTCAATATCTAGCCATATTTGGAATCTAGAAGTTGTATTCCAAATTTTTGTCATTTCAGGTCTACTATATCTTGGAATCATATTTATACCTTAAAATTTATTAGTATTTATTAGAATTATATATAATGATATTAATACTACAAATATATAATAATATTTGTAGTATAATTATTTAAAATATTTAAGGTTTATTTATGCTTATTGATGGAATATCAAGACAATCTATAGAATCTAATGATAATTATAAGGTAAAAATTATTGATCAAACATTATTACCTCATGAATTAAAATATATAACTTTAAATAGTTTTAGTGATTGTTGTAAAGCTATAAAGGATATGTGGGTTAGGGGAGCGCCATTAATAGGTGTTACTGCATCATACGGTATGTTTTTTGCGGCATATGAAAACCCAAGCAAAAGAAATTTAAATGAAGCTTTTAAAAAGTTAATTGCTACTAGACCTACTGCAGTTGATTTAAAATGGGCATTAGAAAATATTATAAAATTAATTGAGAACGCACCTACTAAAGAAAAAGCTGATTTAATATGGGATTTTGCGAGTAAATTGGAGAAAGAATCTATAGAACAATGTTCACGTATAGGTGATTATGGATTAGAAATTATTGAGTCTCATATCAAAAATGATAAAACTATAAATATTTTAACACATTGTAATGCTGGATGGTTAGCCTGTGTAGATTGGGGTACAGCTTTAGCACCAATATATAAAGCATATAATAAAGGAATAGATGTTCATGTTTGGGTTGATGAGACAAGACCTAGATCTCAAGGAGCAGCTTTAACGGCTTGGGAGCTTAGTAAGCATGGAGTGAATAATACATTAATTGTTGATAACGCTGGCGGCCATCTAATGCAAAATAGTAAAGTTGATATGTGTATAGTTGGGTCAGATAGAACTACATCAAGTGGGGATGTATGTAATAAAATAGGTACTTATATGAAAGCATTATGTGCGTATGATAATAATATTCCTTTTTATGTTGCTTTACCAGAATCAACTATAGATTTTAATTTAACATCGGGAGTAAATAAAATTGAAATTGAAGAGAGGGCCCAAGAGGAAGTTACTTTAGTAAGAGGGATAAATGAATTAGGAAAAATTAGTAATGTTAAAATAACACCTAATTTTGTAAAAAGTCATAATCCTGGTTTTGATGTTACTCCAGCTAGATTAGTTACCAAGTTAATTACTGATAAAGGTATATGTAGGGCCTCTAGAGATGGTATAAGAAAATTGTTTAAATGATTAAATTAAAAAAAGAAATTATTAAATTTGCTCAAAAGCTTAATGAAACAAAATTATCTCCTCTGAGATCAGGTAATTTATCTATAAGAGTTAAATTAAAAAATAAAATTGACGGTTTTTTAATTACTCCATCAGGTATAAAGTACGAAAAGCTATCAACAAAAGATATCGTATTTGTATCGTTAGAAGGAGAATATAATAAAAAAGGATTAGAACCATCATCAGAATGGAGATTTCACCAAGATATTTATATTAATAAAAAGTGTTGTAAAGCAATTGTACATTCACATTCATTGAACGCTACAGCATTATCTACTCATAGAGTTAAGATTCCAGCGTTTAATTATATGGTTGCAATTGCAGGAGGTATTGATATTAAATGCGCAGAATATGCAACCTTTGGAACTAGACAATTATCTAATAATATTATTAAGGCATTAAAAGATAGAACAGCTTGTTTAATTGCAAACCATGGGCAAATTACATATGGTAGTTCATTAGATGAAGCCTTTGAACTCGCTGAAGAAATAGAAAATATTTCTAAACAATATATATTAGCTAGACAGTTAGGAAACCCAAAAATTTTATCTTTAAATCAAATGGAAAAAGTTTTAAATAAATTTAAGAATTATAAAAAGTAAATTATTTGATATAGGAGTATGTAATGCGAACTTGGCAATTAAATGGTTATAGTATTAAAGAACTAAATATTGAAGATAGACCAGTTCCTAAAATAAATAATAAGAATGACGTAATTATAAAAATGCAATCTGCTAGTTTAAATTTTAGAGATTTAATTATGATTGATGGTGGTTATGGACCTACAGGAGGAAATATTCCATTTGTTCCAATATCAGATGGTGCAGGTGTAGTTACTGAAATTGGAGATTCAGTTTCTAAATTTAGCAAAGGTGATATTGTAACAATACCTTTTTTCAAAGATTGGGATTCAGGTGATATAAAACAAAATACCTATTTAAGCGCTCTTGGTGGTTTAGAAAATGGAGTGATGCAAGAATATATAGCGTATTCAGAAAATAAAATAGTTAAGTCACCAAATAAATGGAGTTGTAATGAAGCATCAACTCTACCTTGTGCTGCTTTAACAGCATGGCGAACAATAGTTACTGAAGGAAAAGTAAACAACAAGTCTATCGTTCTAGTACAAGGGTTAGGAGGAGTATCAATTTTTGCTATTCAGATAGCTAAATTATTTAATGCTCAGGTAATAGCGACTACTTCTAGTGATGAAAGAGTAAACTTAGCTAAAAAGTTTGGAGCTGATTATGTAATTAATTATAATAAAGATAAAGAATGGTGGAAAAAAGTCCAAGATATTACTGATAGAAAAGGTGTTGATATAGTTGTTGAAGTAGGAGGGGGGGAAACGTTAGAGCAATCAATTAAGTCCTCAAAAGTTGGCGCAGTAATTGGTATTATTGGAGTTTTATCAGGAGGTAATGCCAATTTACCGATAGGAAGAGTAATTTATAAGGCTTCTAGATTAATTGGTATAACTTGTGGTAATCAAGAAGAATTAATTAGCATGGTTGATAAATTTAATGAGTCTAATGTAAGGCCAATTATTGACTCAACTTTTTCATTTGCAAATTTACCTGAAGCTTTGAAATATATGAAGACGGGAAAACATTTAGGCAAAATAGTCATAGATTTTGATATGGTTTGATAATGGTAGAGATTTTAATTATAGAAGATGATCAAGTTTGGATTGATATTTTATTAGATGAATTAGAAAATAGTATAAATAATTCTTCTGTAAAAAGTATCTTATATAAAAACCAAGATTATGATTATTTTTTAGAGAAGGTTACACAAATTAAGCCAAGTTTAGTTATCTTTGATGTTAATATGGGAGGTAATCCTCAAGAAGGAATAAAGTTAGCTAAGTATATTAAGAAAAAATACTCAAATTTAGTCTTTGTTTTTTTAACATCACAAAAAAGTGTAGATCCATTAATTTTAGATAATGCAGCATCTGTAGGTGCAGAAACAGTATATGATAAAAATGATTTTGTTAATGACATTGAGGTATTAGGAAAGTTTATAAAGAATTCTTTAAATAAAAGTAATGATTTAGTTGATATAATTAAGGAACCTCCTTTGGAGATTGATTATAAAGCAAGGTCTATCAAATTACATAATATAGAAATAGATTTTACAAGAATGGAATTTGAAATTCTTTCGCATTTAATAAAAAATAAGAATCAAGTTTTTTCTAAATTTCAATTATATGATCATTCTACTAATGATACCGTTCATGAAAATACATTTGAAAATACAATAGTTAGTCATATAAAAGCTATAAGAGATAAATTTAAAAAAATTGATAAAAACTTTAATCCAATAAAAACTGTCCAGTCAATTGGTTATAAATATGATTATAAGTATGATAATTAATTTTTGTTGTCATTTAAAAATATCTCTACTCTTCTGTTTATTTTTTCTCTAACACCATCTGCAGTAACGACTTTAGGTCTACTTTCTCCATAATAATAACTTGTAATATTTTTATTATCTATTCCTAAGCTTATGAGGTATTTTTCTACTTCATTAGCACGTAATTTAGATAATAAAATATTATATTCATCTGTTCCAGATCTATCTGTATGACCTACTACTTCAATTATAAAGTTATTTGTAATATTATAAGTATTTTTAATATCTTTTAGAGTGATTTTAGTTTCATTATTTAATTTATAAATATTGTGAGCAAAGTATATTTCAAATTTTAATTTTTTTTCTACATCATCAATTTTTTTAATTTCTTTTATATTTTTAGCTTCCTCTATATCATTTTCTTTATTTTTATTAGATTTTATAGAGTTAACCTTTTCAACTACATCCGTATTATGATTAATATCATTTGCTAGTGTTATCAAGCCAGTATTCATCATATCGTAACATTTTTTTATATGTTCTGTTTGCCATCCTTCTTCTAACTGCTCTAACCAACAATCAAAACCTAACTGAGTTCTAGCACTCAATTTTGGAAATAGAGCCGCTCTTTCAGTATTTAGGGTAAAAATTAATTCTTTTCTTTTGTTATTAACAATTTCTATATATTCATCATCAATATCCCAGTTATTGATTAATTCAGGAGAAATATCTATATTTTTTCTTGCACTAATCCCTTTTTTTGCAAAATATGAAGCATCCATTTCATCGTGCATTTCATTCATTTCATAAAGTGCAAATTCCAAATAAGACTCTGAGAGTGCTTGTGCAAACTCATTGTTAGACTTAGGCGTTGATTTAAGTTCTTCAATATCGAAGTATGCACAACCATTACCTATTAAAATAACTAAAAATAATAAATAAAAGTGACATTTTTTTTCTAAATAATTTAACATATTTCTTCCTCTGTAATTAATTGTTAAAATATAATAATTATTTATATAGATATACTTTTTTATTTATGAAGATTTTATGAAGAAATTTTAGGTTAGACATGAATATTGCACAAATAAAAGTTTGGTTAATATTACTATTATCAACTTTTATACTATTAATTGGTATAGTTTTTTCAATATTTTTGAGTTCTTACTATTTAAGTCCACTAGGCCAAAATTATGCTAAAAAAGAATTAAATAAAGTAAATAAAATTGTAGAAAATGATTATTCAATCTTGAAAGAGGTTTTTAAAGATTTTACAATTTCAAATGAAGAAAAAATAGTAATAGATAATTTGAATATTGTAAAAAATAATTCTGGTAATATAAAATTTATTATCCAAGAAAGAGATAGAAAAGTACTTTATAATAAAGGCATAATTAATAATTTTACTGATAAACCTAGTAATAATTTAATATCGATAGGTAAATTCAGCATTGATTTTGCAGCGTTTTTTAAAAAAGTTTTTTTTTATAAAGTAAAAAATGATTGTAACGATTATTTTCGTAACCCGTATACAGTATTTCAAGATAAAATTGAAGTTTATGAAATACAATGTTCTTTTAATTTAAATAAAAGTATGATGAGAATATATAAAGGTGGAGACCTTAATAGTTCATATATTATTGCTAAAAGTATACCTATATATATAGATAATAAAGTAGGTGTAGTTATTTATCTTTCATCAGATGCTAGGAATTTAGAGGAGGATTTAGGGATTATTCTTTTATCAATATTAACACCAGTTATATTTAGTATTTTTTTAGTCTCTTTCTTTATAATATATTTACAAAGATATTTGAGATTAAAAATTAATAGTAATTGGATTAATGCAAAAAATATTGCTCATAATTTAAAGAATAAGACTAATGCTATAAAATTTTATAATTCTAAAAATTTTGATAATATTAAAATGTATAGAAATAATTCTATAAAAATTAACAATATAATTTCTAATTTAGATGATTTTATAGAGACATCATTAAACACGGCTCGGAATGATCATTATGAAACTGGAGATCACGATAAAAAAGATTTCACTGATTTTTTTACAATAATTGATTTATTACAAAATTTATATCCTTCTAAGAATATTGATCTTAATCTAAATATTGATAGAAAAAAGAAATATGTGATTAAAGGAGAAAAAAATAAAATAATTGAAGCAATTTCTGCCTCTATAGATAATAGCCTATATTGGAATATATCAGATAACAAAATAATAATAAGTGTAAATATCAATAATAATTTTTTAGAGCTTATAGTAAGAGACCGTGGACCAGGTATTAGTAATAAAGATAAAAAAAATATTTTTTTAAAGGAATATAGTAAATCAGGTGGTAATGGAATTGGCTTGTATCTTGCAAAAAATATTGTAGTTTCATATGGTGGCAACCTTTATCCTTTAGACAGAAAAGGTGGAGGACTAGATATGGTATATAAATTTAAACTTATAAATTAAATATTTATATATAACTTAGATAAGATATGACTAATGATTAAATTAAAAAGAAATATTATTTTATTTTCAATATCAGTTTTTCTATTAATAAGCTGTACTTCTTCTCAATATATTGAGCCTAAGCAACTTGACGCTGAAACTTCAGCTAAATCAATCCTTTCTAATAATATTAATGATCAAAAATTAATAGCTTATTTAAGTAGGTATAATTTAATTATTCCAGATAAAGATGATTATTGGAATTCTGACTTATTAGTAATGATTGCTTTGTTTAATAATAAAAATTTAGAAATGAAGAGGGCTGAGTATGGTTTAGTGGCAGCTGATATACAAGTAATAACTGCTGGTTTTAAAAATAATATTTTAAATCCTACAACGGAATATCATACTAAGGGTAAACCATTTACCATTGGTTTGAGCTTAGAAGTTCCTACAAACAATATTTCCATTAAAAAAATTAAGCTAGATTTAATAAAAATTAAGACTTTAACTAAGGCGTTAGAAATAATTTTACCAGCATGGGAAATTCGTACTAATGTTATGAAGTCTATTGCAAAAATATTAAAATATGAAGAAGAGTACATTTTAGAAAACAATATAACTAATAAAATGGACAAAAATTTGAACATAATGAATGGGTTGTATGAGCAGGGATTAATTTCTTCAATTTTATTAAATAATTATAAGAAAGAGTTAGAAGAAAGAATTAGTAATTTAAAGATTATTAAATCTAAAATTAAAGCCTCTAGAATAAATCTATCTAGTAATTTAAACTTACCAATAGATTTAATAATGAGTATGAAAATTGCATTAGAAGATAGTAAAACTGCAACAATAGAAGAGTTAGAATCTACATTAGAGGAAAAATTAAATTTTGCCTTGGTCAGCAGAGGAGATGTTTTGACTTCTTTATCTAAATATGCTGAGTCTGAGTCTGAGTTAAGATTATTAGTTGCAGAAGAAAATAATATAATACAATCTTTATCACCAGCGATCCTTTGGGATCAAACTGATCTAATATTTAATTTAACTGGTGCTTTATTATTGAAAAATGAAGAAATTACGGATGCTAAAATGAATAAGGCAATTTTAAAAAGAGATTTATATAAAGCAAGCTTTGAAGCAACTCAAAGTATGATACTTCAAGAAGTATATAATTCATTTTCTAAAATGTTGATTGTAAATGCTGAGTATTATGCGGGTTTATCTTTGCTGCAGAATTCTAAATTAAATTTAGAAATAATAATAAATAGAAGGAAAAAAGGCGATGTAAGTAATCTTGATGTTTTACAAGCAGAGTTATTAACTTTACAAAGAGAAAAATTATTATCTGATATTAAATATAATAGGTTATTTTCTTTTTTAGATTTTGAAAACAGTCTGGGTCATAGCTACAATAATAAAGATTATCTTCCTAAAGATGCTTATTATCCTATAGATTATTTTACAAATTCATATAAAGGTAATTCTCAATGAAAAAAATAATATATGTATTGATAGGAGTTTTAATTGGTTTGCTAGTTTCTTTGCTATTATTCCAACCAAGGCTTGATTATTTTTTGGATGATGAGAGTGAATTAATAGATAACGAGATGAAGATTTATGACGATGATGACGATGATGACGATGATGATTATGAAATTAATAGAGTAGAGTACTATAAAGATAAATTAGCTATAAAATTATCTGATGATGAAATTAAGGATGCTGGAATTATTGTTTATAAATTAACACAAGATAAAATTACATTAGAAGAAGAAATAAACGCTATATCTATAGGTTATAAAAACTTATTAGATGTAGTTAGTAAATACGACGTTTTGAATGTACAGCTTAGTAAGAGCAAAATTAACAAAACACATAATGAAAGAATATATTTGAGATTGAAATCTCTTTATGATGAGCAGGGTAGTATTGCTCTTAAAGATTTGGAGGAAATAGAGTTTAAAATTGAGTCAATTAAAGCTGATATGAATTCAATACAAAAAGATATGGATTTTCTTATTAGTGAAATAAAATTAGAATACGGCAGTATATTAGTGGATGATGTTCTTAGTGAAAGAAAGATTTTTACTTCTTTAATAAATAATTCTTCTTCTTTATTAATCATAGAAAATGTTAATTTAACTAATAAAAATAGAAATTATAAATTTAATAATGAAGAATTAATTTTTCTTAACCCTTATAATGGGAATTCAAATTTAAGAGGTAATGTAGGTATATTTTTATTACAAAATATAAAAATTTCATCAAATAGCAAGCTAACTGTTTTCCTGGAAAATGAAGACTTGATTGACGGTTATTTTATTCCAGAAAGTGCTTTACTCTATCACGGTGGAAAAGTATGGGCATATTTTAGAGAAAATAATGAAATTTTTTATAAGGAGGAGATAACTAATTTTTATAATATAGATAATAATAAAGTTTTTAGTACTAACTCCTTATTAAATTTGAATATTGTAGTATCTGGAGCTCAAATATTATTAGCTGAGGAATTTCGCTCGCAAATTATGCAAGAAGATGATGATTAGAATTTATAATGTTTTATTCAATAATTAGATTATCCATATATAAACCTTTAATAACCATTTCCTTTGTTTTATTAATTTCTTTTTTTTGTTCTTGGAAATTATTTCAAACGTCTTTAGATATTTTTCCTGAGTTTTCGCCTAAATTAGTTGTTATTCAAACTGAATCTCAAGGTCTATCAGCTGAACAGGTTGAGAATAACGTAACAAGACCGCTTGAGTCCTATTTGGCAGCTATACCTAATATGGATTATTTGAGATCTGAATCTATTGCAGGTCTATCTGTAATAACCTTAACTTTTAAAGAAAATTCAGATCATAATATTAATAGACAACTAGTATTGGAAAAACTTAATGGTGTTAAAAATATACTCCCATCTAATGCAAATACCCCTTTAATGATGCCTTTAGCTTCTTCAGCTGCTACAATTATGACTATCGGTTTTACTTCTGAAGAAAAAAATTTATTAGATTTAAGAACTTTTGTGGATCAACATATTTCACCCGCTTTATTATCTTTAAATGGTGTAGCTGATGTAAATGTCTTTGGGGGTTACGAGAGGCAATTAAGTATAATATTAGATAAAGATAAACTTTTGAAATATTTTATTAGCCTTGAAAGTATTATTGATCATATCAAAGCATCTAACTTAATTGTATCTGGTTCAATTCAAACACCTAATCAGGAATTACAAATTGTCTCAAACAATGTAATCCCTATTGAGAAAATTAGAGAAATAAATCTCTTAAATGATAATGGCCAATATTTTAAGTTAAAGGATATAGCAACTATAAAATTTACTGCTGTAAAACAAATTAGTAAAGCTAGTATTGAAGCTACAGATGGTATTGTTTTAATGATCATTGGACAGTTAAATGCTGACACTGTTGCTATAACAAAATCTATAGATCAATCTTTAAGTAAACTTAAAGCTTTAATTAGAAGTAATAAAATTGAATTGCATGATCAAATTTTTAGGCCTGCTAATTATATTTTAAAAAGCTTAGAAAGTATTTTAGATCATTTAGTTCTAGGTGGATGTTTAGTATTAATTGTACTTATCATTTTTATGTTTAATCTTAAAGCTGCATTAATTTCAGCTTTATCAATACCTATTTCACTTCTATTAGCATCTATTTTAACATTAAGTACTGGTACAAGTTTAAATATAATGGTTATAGCTGGCTTAGCTATAGCACTAGGAGAAGTTGTTGACGATGCTATTATAGATGTTGAAAATATACTTAGACGATTAAGAGAAAATGCGAAGTTAAAAAACCCACTAAATACTCTAAGAGTTATCTATAAAGCGTCACTAGAAGTTAGAGGTTCTGTTATTTATGCCTCATTAATAGTAATGCTAGTATTTGTGCCTTTACTTTTATTATCTGGATTAGTTGGTAGAATGTTTGCTCCATTAGGTATAGCTTATATACTAGCAATTTTTTCATCCTTAATTTCTGCACTGACATTGACACCAGCTCTATCAAGCATAAGTTTTAGAAAATATACAGAAACAAAAGAGCCGTTTGTAATAAATTTAATATCCCCTCTTTATAAGAAAATATTATCTTATATTACATCATTCCCTAAGTTATATTCTATTATTACACTCTTACTATGTTTTTCAGGAATCATTTTAGCACCTAAATTGAATTTTGGTTTTTTACCAGACTTAAGGGAAGGGCATTTTATGATTCATACATCTTCGATTACAGGCACTTCCTTATCTGAAACAATGAGAATTGGAGATAATATTAGCAGTAAAGTTTTGCAGATAGAAGGTGTTAAAACTATATCACAGTGGGCGGGAAGGGCAGAAAGAGGAGCAGATACATTTGGAAGCCATTATTCAGAATTTGAGGTTGAATTATATGATTTGACTGGAGAAAAAGAGCAGATAGTACATGATAAGATTAGAGAGGTATTAATTAATACACCTGGAATATCTTTTGAACTAAACTCTTTTTTAGTTGAAAGAGTAGATGAAACTTCTTCAGGTTTTACTTCACCGATTGTAATTCAAATTTTTGGTAATAGTTTAGTTAATATAGATATTGCTAGTAATAAACTACATCAAGGTTTATTAGAAAGTAATTTGCTGAGAGATGTTCAATTAAAGTCTGTACTTGATAAACCACAAATTAATATTGAATTTAACAATAAATTATTAGCTAAAAATAATATTTCACTTAATCAGGCTAAATTATTTATTAATACTGCGATAGATGGATTTATAATTGATAACTATTATGAAGATGTTTTACTTATACCTGTAGTTCTTTTGTATAAAGATGAAAATCATATAGAAAGTATTGATTATATAAAAAACTTGGTTTTGTTTAATAAGCTTGGTCAGCCAATAAAACTAAAAGATATTTCTGAAATATCTATAACGAAAGGACGCTATAATATTCTTCATGATTCTGGAAGAAAAGTGCAAATTATAACTTTAAAACCATTAGGGGGAGCTATCAATTCAGCATTAAATGAAATTAATAATATTATAAATAATATTAATTTAGGAGATAATATTTATATTAATATAACTGGAAGTGCGATAGAAGGAAATGAAGCTCGAAAAGAACTAATAATTATCTCATTTTTAATTATGATAGCAGTATTATTTCTTGTCCTATTAGCTATAGGAAATATGAGAAATACTTTACTAGTTTTAATAAATTTACCTTTTGCCTTAATTGGAGGTTTAATTGCAGCTTCAATTGGAGGCGGTATATTATCTATAGGATCAGTTGTTGGATTTATAACCTTATTTGGTATAACTTTAAGAAACTCCATTATGTTAATTTCTCATTATCAGCATTTAGTATTTAAAGTTGGTTTAAAATGGAACAAGGATACTGTAATAAAAGGAGCAACAGAAAGGTTGCCGTCTATATTAATGACAGGATTAGTTACAGCACTTGCAATGGTTCCTATTGCTTTTGATTCGGATAATGCTGGCAGAGAAATTATGGGTCCAATGGCATCTATAATTATAGGAGGCTTGACTTCTTCTACTATTTTAAACTTACTTATTTTGCCAGCTTTTATGTTAGCTTTCGGATCTTTTAATAGAAAATCATAATAATACTAAGCTGCTTCTTCTATAGTTTCTTCTAGTTGTGAGGATAAATCATAAATACTATTTATAGATATTTTATTGTTTGCAACTTCATTTAATTGTTGTTTCCAAATTTTTGTACCTTGAACTCCATAGAATAAATTAAATAATGGTCTTACTAATCTTCGTTGTGAATGACCTAGACTAATATATTTACTTGCATATTTTAAGTATTTACCAATTATTTCTGATCGAGACATATTGTTTTTATTATTATAAAATAAATTATCTGTTTCACTGAGCATCCAAGGATTGTCCCAAGCTGCTCTTCCTATCATACTTCCATCAAAAGTATTTAGATGCCACTTAGCTTCTTTTAAATTTTTAATACCACCATTAAGTATTATATTCATATCTTTAAAGGTGTTTTTAATATATTTAACTCTTTCATAATTTAAAGGAGGAATCGTCCTATTTTCATGAGGACTTAACCCCTTAAGTATGGCTATTCTTGCGTGAATTATAACTGTTTTAACATTTTTAGAGTGCAATTCTGAAATAAATTCTTCTAAAAATTCATCAGTATCAAAATTATCCAAGCCTATTCTTGTTTTAACGGTAATAGGAATATCTGTTTCTTCCTTAATTGCATCTATCATTTTACCAACTTTAATAGGTTCTTTCATTAAACAAGCACCAAAATTACCATTAACGACCTTACTAGAAGGGCATCCACAATTAATATTAATTTCTTGGAAGTTTTCTTTTGCAAAAATATTAGCAGCTTGTTTTGCTAAAATTGGATCAGAGCACCCAATTTGTAATGCAACAGGTCCTTTGCAATCTCCTTCAATCAGGAATCTTTTATTTTGATCATGAATAATAGTATTAACATTAATCATTTCAGTATATAAAAATATATTCTTAGATATTAATCTTATTAAATTCCTAAAGTGTAAATCTGTTCTATCCATCATAGGAGCTACTGATAATAAATTAGGATGAATATTTTCCATTAAATTAACCTTTATTTATAATTTTTGCAGCTTCGATAGCAAAGTAACTTAATATACCATTTGCTCCTGCTCTTTTAAAACAAGTTAAAGATTCTATTATAGCCTTATCTTTATCAATATATCCATTTTTAACTGCAGACATGATCATAGCATATTCACCTGATACCTGATAAGCATATGTAGGCATTTTAAAAGTAGTTTTTATTCTGTAAATTATATCTAAATATGGCATACCTGGTTTTACCATAACCATATCAGCTCCTTCAGATATGTCTAAACCAACTTCTCGTAATGCTTCATCGGAATTAGAAAAATCCATCTGATAACTTTTTTTTGACTTACTGCTGAGGTTTTTTTCAGATCCAATGGCATTTCTAAATGGTCCATAGAAACATGAAGCGTACTTTGCTGCATAAGACATAATTTGCGTATTTTTATAGCCATTTTTATCTAGTTCTGTGCGAATTGCCTGAACTCGTCCATCCATCATATCACTAGGAGCAATTATATCAGAGCCTGCTTTTGTTTGAATGATAGCTTGTTTACACAATATACTAAGAGTTTCGTCATTTAATATTTCATTATTTTTTATTATACCATCATGTCCATGACTAGTATATGGATCTAGTGCTACATCAGTAATAATACCAATACCTTTAATATTATCTTTTATTAATCTAGTTGCATTACATACTATATTTTCTTCATTAAGAGCTTCTGAACCATTTTCATCTTTTAATGAGTTATTCGTTTCAGGAAATAATGCTATAGCAGGTATTCCTAATTCTTTTGCTTCGTGAACTATTCCAACAACTTCATTTATTGGAATTCTATTTACTCCTGGCATGGAAGTTATAGCTGTTTTCTTTTCAGAATCAGTAACAAATATTGGAAGTATTAAATCATTTACACTAATCTGATTTTCTTTAACTAAACGTCTGCTCCAATCAGATTTTCTATTTCGTCTCATTCTTATATTTGGATATGAAGCAATACTTATATTATTAGTCATAATTATTTCCTAATTAAACAGAGTATATTATATTATAATAGTGTATTTTTACAAAATTCTTGTATCTTAATAATGAGTTTAGTCAAGAAAATACATTTATATTAATTTTTAAAGGCATCGGAATAATTATGGATTTTACTCTAACTAACGACCAAACAGCAATTAAATCTATGGTACAGTCTTTCGCTAAAGAAAAAATGGAACCGTTTGCTAATAAGTGGGATCAAGAAAAAACTTTACCAGTGGATGTACTTAGAGAAGCAGCTAGTTTAGGTTTAGGAGGAATTTATATACCTGAAAAATTAGGTGGTACAGGTCTTGGTCGTTTAGACGCTGCAATTATATTTGAAGAACTTTCCACTGCATGTCCATCTACAGCTGCATTCTTATCAATTCATAATATGGCAACTTGGATGATTTCTAAATATGGTTCCGATTATCATTTTGATAATTATCTTCAAAAATTAATATCTATGGAATCAATTTCTTCATATTGTTTAACAGAACCTGGCTCAGGTTCAGATGCTGCTGCATTAAGTACTACGGCGAAGAAAGATGGAGATTATTATATACTCAATGGAACAAAAGCTTTTATATCTGGAGCGACATTGTCAGATATTTATTTAACTATGGTTAGAACTGGAGATAAAAGTGCTAATGGAATATCCTGTATAATAGTAGATAAAAATTCTGAAGGCCTTTCTTTTGGAAAATTAGAAAATAAAATGGGCTGGAATTCGCAACCAACAGCTCAAGTAATATTTGATAATTGTAAAGTACCTATAAAAAATTTAGTAGGAAAAGAAGGAGATGGCTTTAAGATTGCTATGCAAGGGTTAGATGGTGGACGAATTAATATTGCATCCTGTTCGCTTGGTGCAGCAAAAGCTTGTTTAGAAAAATCCTTAATATATGTAAACGATAGAACACAATTTGGAAAAAAAATATCTGACTTTCAAGCAACTCAGTTTAAATTAGCTGATATGGCTACACAACTAGAAGCTGCAAGATTAATGGTCTTAAAAGCAGCTTCAGAATTAGATAACCTTGGACAAGAGACTACAAAGTCATGTGCTATGGCAAAAAGATTTGCAACTGATATTGGTTTTGCAATTTGTAATGAAGCATTACAATTGCATGGCGGATATGGTTACTTATCGGAATATCAAATAGAAAGATATGTTAGAGATTTACGTGTACATCAAATTTTAGAAGGTACTAATGAAGTTATGAGGGTTATAATTTCTAGGGCTTTATTAAATAATAGGTAATTTAAGATGACTGTTAAATATGAAGTAAATAAAAATGCAGCTATTTTAACTTTAAGCAGACCTAAATATTTAAATACTTTAACATTTGAAATGATAGAAAAAATAGAAAAGTATCTAAAAGCAATTTTAAAGAATAATAATATTCATATTGTTATTTTTAAGGGTGATGGTGAAAGAGCATTTTGTGCTGGTGGAGATGTTAAAAGTTTTTATGAAGAAAAAAATACAAATACTAGTAATAAACTAAGAAAAAATTTTTTTTATAAAGAGTATCAATTAAATTATTTAATAAAAAATTATAAGAAGCCTATAATTTCTCTTGTTAATGGAATATGTATGGGGGGTGGAGTAGGTATTGCTATGCATAGCAATATAACTGTAGTGTCTGAAAATGTTACTTTTGCTATGCCTGAGACCGCAATTGGATTATTTCCTGATGTAGGTGCTGGAAGTATTTTATCAAAATTAAAAAATAATATAGGTATATATATTGGTTTAACCGGAAAAAGGTTAAACAGTGATGATTTAATTGAATTACAATTGGCTAATTATTGCATTAAGTTTGATAAATTCGAAGAAGTTGAAAAATCTTTAATTAAAGTTAAAACAAAGCAATCTATTCAGAATATTCTTAAGAAAAATTCATTAAAAACTAATTCTCTTATTTTTCCTAATTTAAATAAAAAAATTGAAAATATATTTAGATATAACAATATTGAAAAAATTATTTTGGCATTAAAAAATAATAATGAAAAATGGTCTGTGGACGCTCTCGAATCTCTTAAAAAAATGTCCCCTACAAGCCTTAAGATCACTTTAAAACAAATAAGGGCTTCAAAATATTTGTCTTTTAAGGATGATTTAATTATGGAGTATAGGTTGTCACAAGCATGTATGGCAGGAGTTGATTTTTATGAAGGAGTAAGAGCTATTTTAGTAGATAAGGACTTTAAGCCAAAATGGAGTCCTAATAGAATTGAAGATGTTACTGATAAATTAGTTTCATCACATTTCAAATCTTTAGGTAAAAATGATCTAAAAATACAGTAAAGGAAAAGATATGAATATTGGATTTATAGGATTAGGAAATATGGGAAGGGGTATGGCTTTAAATTTAGTTAAAGCTAACCACAAAGTTAAGGTTTATGATATTAACATTGATGCTGTTAATGATTTAAATAGTAATGGTTGTATTGGTTGTTCTAATATAGTTGATACTGTTTCTAATGTGGAAATAGTTATAACTATGTTACCTGAAGGCTCTCATGTTAGAGATGTTTATCTTGGTAGTAATGGAGTAATTGAAAATGCTAATAAAAATACACTATTAATTGATTGCTCAACTATAGATATTGATACAATTAAAAATGTTGGCGAAGAAGCTAGTATCAAAGGTATGAAATTAATAGATGCTCCAGTTTCTGGAGGAATAGTAGGGGCAGACAATGGAACATTAACTTTTATGGTAGGGGGGTTGGAGGAAAACTTTAAAATGGCTGTACCTATATTAAATAGTATGGGTAAAAATATTATTCATGCGGGAGAGTTAGGCTCTGGTCTCGCTGTAAAAATATGTAATAATATGATTTTAGGTACAACAATGATTGCATTAGCAGA
>PTKH01000070.1 GCA_002937655.1 Alphaproteobacteria bacterium MarineAlpha9_Bin3
AAAAAAATTATTTTATTTTTAAGTTTTATTTGTTTTATTTTAAGCAACTCTCTAGCACATTCTCAAGAAAATATGCCAGATTTTCCATATGATCCAGAAGAAAAAGCTACACAAAAAAAAATATGTGCCAAAATTTGTCTAAAAAGAAGAGATGCATGTCTTAAAATAGAGAGCGATAATCCTCAAGCAGAACAAATGTGTCAATCGCAGATGATAGTTTGTATAAATCAGTGTAGATAAGATAGGAGTATAGAATGAATAAAAAACAAGTAGTTATAACTGGAATGGCTAGAACCCCTATGGGCAGTTTTCAAGGAAGTTTATCCTCTGAAAAGGCTCCGGATTTAGGTAGTATTGCTATAAAAGGAGCAATTAAAAAAGCTAACATTAAACCTGAAGATATAGACGATGTAGTAATGGGATGTGTTCTTCCGGCTGGCATGGGGCAAGCTCCAGCCAGGCAGGCAGCAATCGGTGCAGGAATACCTAATACTGCAGGAGCGACTACTATTAACAAGATGTGTGGTTCTGGAATGAGGGCAGCCATGATTGCCAATGATCAATTATTAGCAGGTTCTAGTTTAATATCTTTAGCCGGTGGAATAGAAAGTATGTCTAATGCTCCTTATATTCTTCCTAAAGTAAGAGATGGGCTAAGAATGGGCCATGGAAAAGTGCAAGATCATATGTTTATTGATGGATTAGAAGATGCTTATGAACCGGGAAGATTAATGGGTTCGTATGCAGAAGCTACCGCGGAGTCGTATCAATTTACTAGAGAAGAACAAGATAATTTTGCTATTAGATCATTAAAAAGGGCGAAAAAAGCTAACGAGGATGGCTCTTTTGATGAAGAAATGGTGCCTATTACTATTAAAACAAGAAAAGGTTCAGTTGAAATTACTAAGGACGAGCAACCCTTTAATGCGGATATTAATAAGATTCCTAATCTAAAGCCCGCTTTTAGTAAAGACGGTACGGTTACGGCTGCAAATTCTTCTTCTATATCTGATGGGGCTGCTGCTTTAGTTATGATGACTATGCAAGAAGCAGAAAAAAAGGATTCTAAACCTTTAGCTAAAATTATTGCTCACGCTACAAATAGTCATGATCCCGCTTGGTTTACTACTGCACCAATTGGAGCTATAAAAAAAGTTTTAGATAAAGCTGGGTGGGATATTAAAGATGTAGGTTTATTTGAAATTAATGAAGCTTTTGCTGTTGTACCTATGGCTGCAATGAAAGATTTAAGTATTTCACCAGATATTGTAAATATTCATGGTGGAGCATGCGCGTTAGGTCATCCTGTAGGAACTTCAGGTGCAAGAATTATGGCTACTTTAATTTCTGCAATGCATAAATATAAAGTTGATAAAGGAATAGCTTCTTTATGCATTGGTGGTGGAGAAGCTACGGCTATTGCATTAGAACGTTGCTAAATTTTAGGAATTTTTAAATGGATACTCTTAAAAGTAATATAAATACTGGGTCTAAAGAATTTTTAGAAAATACTAAAGTTATGGAATCTCTTGTTGAGGACCTTAAAAAGAAAATAGCTTTTTCACAAATGGGCGGTGGAAAAGAAGCTATAGAAAGACATATATCAAGAGGTAAGCTTTTGCCAAGAGAAAGAATAAATTATTTAATTGATCCAGGTTCTCCATTTTTAGAATTTTCATCCTTAGCTGCATATGGTCATTATAATGATGAAGCCCCGGGATCTGGCCTTATAACCGGTATAGGAAGAGTATCCGGTCGAGAGTGTGTCTTAATTGTTAATGATGCTACAGTTAAAGGAGGTACTTATTATCCTATCACTGTTAAGAAACAACTAAGAGCTCAGGATATTGCTTTAGAGAACCATTTACCGTGTATTTATTTAGTGGACTCTGGAGGTGCAAATTTACCTAATCAAAGTGAGATGTTTGCGGACAAAGAAGGGTTTGGTAGAACCTTTTATAACCAGTCCAATATGTCTGCGTTGGGTATACCCCAAATAGCTATAGTTATGGGTTCATGTACAGCTGGTGGAGCATATGTTCCAGCCATGAGTGATGAGGCTATAATTGTTAAAAACCAAGGAACAATATTTTTAGGTGGCCCACCTCTTGTTAAAGCAGCTACAGGTGAAGTAGTAAGTGCTGAAGATTTAGGTGGAGGGGA
>PTKH01000071.1 GCA_002937655.1 Alphaproteobacteria bacterium MarineAlpha9_Bin3
CCTAAGAATTTACCAAAATATAGTTTAGGGTTTCCAGAAACCTGGTGGTATAATAAATAATCATTAATAAAAAATAAAATAAAAATGGCATCTTACTTTCTTCGACGTTTAATCCTAATAATTCCCACTCTTTTTGGAATCATGTTGTTAAATTTTATTATTATTCAATTTGCGCCTGGTGGTCCTGTAGAAAATACAATTGCAAGATTACAAGGTATAGATGTAGGAGCAACTGAGAGAATTTCTGGAGGTAACCAGGACGCTATAGATACTCAAAATAATTTTATATCTTCAAATAATAAATATGTTGGAGCCCAAGGCCTTGATCCAAAAATAATAGAAGAAATTGAAAAAATGTATGGATTTGATAAACCTGCCCATATTAGATTTTTTATTATGATAAAAAATTATTTAACTTTTGATTTTGGAAATTCTTTCTTTCAAGATAGAAAAGTTATAGACATAGTTTTAGAAAAGCTTCCAGTATCAATTTCTTTAGGGCTTTGGACTACGCTAATTATATACTTAATATCAATTCCCTTAGGAATTTATAAAGCTGTAAATGATGGAAAGAAATTTGATATATGGTCTAGTGTTGTAGTAATAATTGGAAATGCTATTCCCTCATTCCTATTTGCAATATTATTAATTATATTATTTGCTGGTGGAAGGTATTTAGATATTTTTCCCCTTAGAGGAATAATATCTGATAATTGGGATGATCTTAATAATTTGGATAAAATATTAGATTATATGTGGCATTTAGCCCTACCTATTTTTTCTCTTGTAATTGGCGGATTTGCGAGCCTTACAATGCTTACTAAAAATTCTTTTCTTGATCAAATAAATCTCCAGTATGTTCTTACAGCTAGATCTAAAGGTAACACTGAAAATAAAATTCTGTATGGGCATATTTTTAGAAATGCTATGTTAATCGTTATCGCTGGCTTTCCAACTGCTTTTATAAGCATATTGTTTACAGGCGCTTTATTAACAGAAATAATATTTTCATTAGATGGACTTGGTTTGTTAGGTTTTGAGGCAGCAATTAATAGAGATTATCCTATAATGTTTGCTACCTTATATTTTTTTACGTTACTAGGGCTTTTTATGAATATCATAGGAGATCTTGCTATGACTTTTGTAGATCCTCGAATAGACTTTGACAAAAGATAGAATGAATAATGTTAAATACAAATAAAAGAAAAATACTAAATTTTAAAAATAATAAAAGAGGACTATATTCATTTTACTTACTATTATTAATGCTAGTATTTACTTTACCTGCAGAGTTTATTGCGAATGATAAACCTTTATTAATAAAATATAATAATAATTTGTATTTTCCCATAATTAAAAATTATGCAGAAACGGTTTTTGGAGGAGACTTTGAAACCACAGCTGATTATAAAGATAGCTTTGTAACTGATTTAATAAAAGAAAAAGGTTGGATAGTTTGGCCTTTAATACCATTTAATCACCAAACAGTTAATTATAATTTAGATGTACCAGCTCCTTCTCCTCCAAGTTTTGAAAATATTCTTGGAACTGATGATCAAGCCCGAGATGTATTAGCTCGTTTAATCTATGGTTTTAGAATTTCTATATTATTCGGTTTCTTGTTAACTTTCTTTTCTTCTGTAATTGGAATAACGTTTGGAGCTATTCAAGGTTATTTAGGTGGCTTAACAGACTTGCTAGGACAAAGATTTATAGAGATATGGGCAGGAATGCCAGTTTTATATTTACTCATAATAGTAGGCTCAATAATTACTCCTTCTTTTTGGATTTTATTAATACTTTTATTATTATTTAGTTGGATGAGTTTAGTAGGTGTAGTACGAGCAGAATTTCTAAGAGCTAGAAATTTTGATTATGTCAAAGCTGCTAAATGTCTAGGAATGTCTAATTATAGAATTATTATTAAGCATTTACTTCCCAATGCTATGGTAGCAACAATTACTTATTTACCATTTATACTTGCAGCTTCTGTTACTACATTAACTAGTCTTGACTT
>PTKH01000072.1 GCA_002937655.1 Alphaproteobacteria bacterium MarineAlpha9_Bin3
AAAGGTAGTGAGATGGCAGTTCCTAAAAGTAAGATTTCTCGTTCGAGGAGAGGTCAAAGAAGGTCTCATGATTCTCTTAAGCAAATAAATGTAATTGAATGCGCTAATTGTGGAGAAATGAAGCGTCAACATAACATATGTCCTGGATGCGGATATTATGATGGAAAAGAAGTTTTAGCTTCAGCTGAAGATTAAAATAATATAATATTCTCATTATGGTAAAAAATACTATAGCAATAGATGCAATGGGCGGTGATAACGCACCAAAGTCTATAATTGCAGGTTTAGCAATATCTGCTGTTAGAAACCCTGGTGTTGAATACTTAGTTTATGGTGATAAAAATAAATTAATACCATTATTAAAAAATAGAGATAGTTTAAAAAATATAGTAAAAATAGTACATGTTGAAGATTGGATAAGAGCAGATGAAAAAGCTTCTAAATCCTTAAGAAGAGCAAAAACAACAAGTATGGGATTAGCAATAGATGCAGTTGCTAATGGCGAAGCTGGAGCAATTGTATCAGCAGGAAATAGTGGCGCATTATTAGCTATGTCTATATTTGGCCTGCGAAAATTGTCTGGAATAAGTAGACCTGCTTTGGCAGCGGTTATGCCAACTATTTCTGGGGAGATAGTCGCTCTAGATTTAGGTGCAAATATAGATTGTAGTAGCCAAAATTTAATAGACTTTTCAGTCATGGGTATAGTTTTTGCTAAAAATGTGTTGGGCAAACTTAATCCTAGGTTAGCATTATTAAATGTAGGAGAAGAAGAAAATAAGGGCAGCACTATCATTAAAGAAGCTTCTAGTGCAATGGAAAGAAGTAACTTATCTAAATATTATGTAGGTTTTGTTGAGGGCGATAAAATCATTACTGGTAATTTTGATATTGTTGTTTGTGATGGTTTCAGTGGTAATATTATGCTAAAAACTGCGGAAGGAACTGCTAAACTGTGTAGTGAGTATTTGAAGCAAATATTTAACTCAAGTTTTTTAGGTAAAATTTCTTTTGCTATAGGTAGGTCATCATTTTTAGGATTAAGAAAGAAATTAGATCCTAGGAAACATAATGGTGCTGTTCTTCTGGGATTAAATGGTATAGTTGTTAAAAGCCATGGAGGAGCAGATTCTATCAGTTTTGCTCATGCTGTTGATTTAGCTACTGAAATGTCTATTGGTAACTATAATGATTTAATTAAAAAAGAATTAAATAATTTAAAATCAATGCATTAGAAAAAATAGTTTTTTTATTTATAAATATATGTTTCTATATATAAAATAATATAGAGATTTGATTATGAAAAAGACTATTACTAGAGAATATTTAGCTAATTGTATAAAAGAAGAATTAGGATTTAGTAGGTCTGAATCACTAAAATTAGTTTCTTTAATTTTAAATAACCTTTCTAATTCTATTAAAAAGGATAAAGTATTAAAGTTACCTAATTTAGGAACTTTTAAAATTAGAAAGAAAAATAGTAGAATTGGAAGAAATCCAAAAACTGGAGAAGAATCAGTTATAACTGCTAGGTCAGTTATATCTTTTAATGCTTCAGAGAAGCTAAAATCTAGATTAAATTTAAAGTAATAAACTAGAGATTTTATCATATGAATAAAAAAATTGATGCATTAAAAACAATTGGGGAAGTTTCTAAAGAATTAAATATTCCCTCGCATATTATTCGTTTTTGGGAAACAAAGTTTAGTAAATTAAAATCTGTAAAAAGAAAAAATAGCCATAGATATTATTCGAAAGAAGATGTATTCTTTTTAAAATATTTAAAAAAATTAATTTCTGAAGATGGTTATACAATTAAAGGTGTTCAAAGACATCTTAAAAAAGATAAGAATTTAAAATTTGTTAGTCATGAAGAAGAATATATAGAACTGTTGAATGAAATAAAAACTGATATTAATAATATAATTAATGATAAATAAGGATAAGACGGAATGTAGCGCAGCCTGGTAGCGCACTGGTCTGGGGGACCAGGGGTCGTCGG
>PTKH01000008.1 GCA_002937655.1 Alphaproteobacteria bacterium MarineAlpha9_Bin3
TTAGAGCGCCGGCCTGTCACGCCGGAGGCCGCGGGTTCGAGTCCCGTCATTCCCGCCACTCTAATATTTAATCTATAAATTTTATAAATAGATTTTTAAAAGTTACTTTTTTATTAAATAGTAAGCTTTATTTATAGCATTTATCATATTTGTTTCTTTTGCAATACCTTTTCCAGAAATGTCAAAGGCGGTACCATGGTCTACAGAAGTTCTAATTAATGGAAGCCCTACAGTAATATTTATTCCGTCATCTATACCCATAACTTTAACTGGCCCATGACCTTGGTCATGATACATAGCTACAATTAAGTCAAACTTTTTAAGACCAGCTTGATAAAATAAACTATCTGTAGGAAGAGGGCCTTTTATGTTCCATTCAAAATTTAAGGCTTTATTAATGGCTGGTAATATTTTTATCTCTTCCTCATTATTGCCAAATAATCCTTCTTCACCAGCATGAGGATTAATTGCACATACTCCAATTTTTGGATCTTTATTAATTAATTGTTTCGTAATATTTCTTCCTCTTTCTATAGTTCTAAATACTAAATCTGAGTTAATTTTTTTAATAGCTTCAATTAGTCCTATATGCGCTGTGACATGAATTACATTCATTTTAGGAGTAGAAAGCATTAATGACACTTCTTTCGTGTTAGTTAAATATGCTAAAAGCTCAGTATGACCAGGAAAATTATGTCCTGCCATTTGCAGAGCTTTTTTACTTATAGGAGCTGTACAAATAGCATTAATTTTTTTTGTTAATGCTAAATTTACAGCTTCACATATATATTGATAAGATGCTTCACCATAAATATCTGAATGTATTCCATATTTTATATTACTTATTTTTTTTCCAATATTTAAACAATTGATAATATGCTTACCGCTGTTTTTTATATCTTCTATGGAGGAACAAATATTTATATCTAAAACTAAGTTATTTTTTTTTATTTCATGTTCTAAACAGTTAGAGTCACCTATAACTAGTAATTGAAAATTACCATATAGTTTATCATTCATTAATGACTTCACTATAATTTCAGGACCTATACCAGCGGGGTCTCCCATTGTAATACCTATTATTGGTAATGACATTAACTTTCCAATTTTTATATTTTTAAGTGTGTTAGTTCTAACAAAAACCTTATTGTATGTACATAATATACTATTCTTGATTAGTATTAGTTTACATTTATTTAAGTATTAATTATAAAGGTATAGTAGTTATATTAATTTTATTACCATTGATAATATAATATTAATAATCAGTGTTTAATAAATATAATTTATATTTAATAATTTTTTATTGGAGTTTGAATATGAAGTTAATAAAGATAATTTTTATTTTTAGTTTATGTTACAATGTTTTCACTGCTCATGCAGGTATTACTGGAACTCCAACTCCAAAATCAGCTCAAACTGCAGCTAATACTGGAGATAGTCATACTGATTCGGATGATGATAAATCAGATGATCACAATCATGATCATGATGATCACTAAATTTTAAGTATATAAATTTAATATTAAATTTTTTAAGGAATATTCTCTATGTCTATAAGTCATAGTGATGTAATTAATGCATTTGGATTAATTAAAAATCACATATTAAATACAGAGTCATGCCATTCTAGTATTCTATCAGAAATGACTGGTTGTAATATTATAGTTAAATATGAAAATAAACAACTCACTGGTTCATTTAAAATCAGAGGTGCTCTTAATAAATTACTATCTTTAAAAAGTGAAAAAAAAAGAAATGGCGTTGTTGCTATGTCTGCAGGTAATCATTCACAGGGAGTTGCGTATAGTGCAAAGATACTCGGAATTAAGTCCATTATTGTTATGCCTGATAATACACCTTTTGATAAAATTAGAAAAACCTCGGATTTAGGCGCAGAGGTAATCATTCATGGGGAAAATTTATATGAATCAGAAAAGTATGTAGATAATTTAGTAAAAAAAAATAATTATACTAAAATTCATCCTTTTAATGATGAATTAGTTATAGCTGGTCAAGGAACTCTTGCTTTAGAGTTTTTAAAAGATCATCCTAATATTGATGTCTTATTAATCCCAGTTGGAGGAGGAGGTTTGATTGCGGGATGCTCCATAATTGCTAAATATTTAAATAAGAATATCGAAATTATAGGAGTTGAAACAGAATTATTTCCATCTTTATATAATCTTTACAATAAAACTAACTATAAATGTGCAGGTACTACGTTAGCAGAGGGAATAGCTGTATCTAAAATAGGGGATATACCTTTATCAATAATTAGAGATAATGTTAATAAAGTTATAAAAGTATCAGAAAGTTCTATTGAAAAAGCAGTTTCTACATTTTTATTAAAAGATAAGATCCTATCTGAAGGAGCAGGAGCAATAGGTTTATCTGCTATTTTAGAAAATAAAGATAAATTTAAAGGAAAAACTTTAGGAATATTTGTGTGCGGAGGTAATGTTGATTCTAGAGTATTATCATCAATATTAATGAGAGACTTAGTAAGAAAGGGGCAAATTATAACTTTATCTATTGCAATGGCAGATAAACCTGGACAGCTGGCAGCTATTTCTAAATTATGTGCAGACGAAAAAGTTAATATTTTAGGAGTTGAGCACAGTCGATTTGCTTTAGATTTATCAGTAAGTTCTGCACGACTTGAAATAACCTTAGAAACAAGAAATCAGGCTCATGCAAAAAATATTATTAAAAAAATAGAATTATTAGGTTATTCTGTCATTGTTAAGAATACTAAGTAATTTAAGGAGTTAAAACGTTGACTATTTTAGCTGATAAATACCCTAGAATAGCAGATATGAAAAAACGAGCACTTAAAAGAATGCCTCATTTCGCTGCAGAATATTTATTTTCTGGAACCGGTTACGATAGAGCTATGGATCATAATCAGGAAATTCTAAAAAATATATTTTTAACTCCAAGGTATTTAAAAGGAACAGTAGAAGCTAATTTAAAAACCAAGCTATTTAATATGGAATATGACGCTCCTTTTGGAATAGCTCCGGTAGGAATGACAAGTTTAATATGGCCTGGTGCTGAAATTTCTTTAGCTAAAATTGCGAATAAAGTTAATATTCCTTATACATTATCAACTGTTGCATGTGCTTCTATTGAAAGTGTAGGTAAATATCTTGATAATAAAGGTTGGTTTCAATTATATCCTCCTCAGGATAAAAATATTAGAGATGATCTATTAAAAAGAGCTAGTGATAGTGGTTATGAGGTTTTAGTTATAACTTCAGATATTCCTGCTTCAAGTAGACGCGAGCGTTTAAGAATGGCTGGAGTTTCAGTGCCTCCTAAAATAAATTTAAGAACTATATACCAAGCAGCAATATCTCCATTTTGGTCAGTAGGAGTTTTAAGGCATGGTATGCCTCATTTTGCTACTATGGATAAATATCAAAAAAGTCAGGGTAATAAAAAAATAAAAAAAGGTTATGCTGGAAGTCAAATGAATAGATATTTAGATTGGAACTATTTAGAAGAAGTTAGAAAAATTTGGAAAGGCCCAATAGTTCTTAAAGGTTTAATGGATAATAGAGATGCATTAAAAGCTAGAGATTATGTTGATGCTATTTACTTATCTAACCATGGGGGTAGGCAGTTAGATCTAGCACCAAGTCCATTACAAGTACTGCCTCGCATAAGAAAAGATTTAGGGAATGAGTTTCCCATTTTAATAGATAGCGGTTTTTATTCAGGTCAAGATGTTGTTAAGGGTTTGATGTTAGGAGCAGACTTTGTAATGATTGGGAGACCATTTATGATTGGAATTGCAGCTTTAGGATCTAAAGGAGCAGCTCATGCACATTATATAATTAAAGATGAAATTGAAAATATTATGGAGCAAGTATGTGCAAAAAATATTGAAGATTTAAAAAAGGAAACAGTTAATTTGGGCAAAGATTTTTTTATGGGGTCTTTAGATTAAAAGATAAGAGAATTTATTATGAGAAGAAGAAATTTTTTAAAAAATACCATAGGTCTTGGTACTGTAGCAGCATCATCTACACTATCTGCACCTGCTATAGCAAAAGGAAAAATACAATGGAAGATGGTCACCTGCTGGCCAAAAAACTTTCCTGCTTTAGGTACTGGTGTACAAAGAATTGCCGATGCTATTTATGCAATGTCAGACGGTAGATTAGAAATAAAAGTTTACGGAGGAGGGGAATTAGTCCCTGCATTTGAGGTGTTTGATGCTGTTCGTGAAGGAATAGCAGAAATGGGTCACGATGCTCCATACTACTGGACAGCAAAACATACTGCAATGCCTTTTTTTACTTGCGTACCTGGGGGATTAACAGCTCAAGAACATGCTTCTTGGATATATTTTGGAGGTGGGCAAGAATTATGGGATGAGCTTTATAGTAAATTTGGTTTGAAAGCATTTCTTGCTGGTACAGGAGGATGTAATGTTGGAGGTTGGTTTAAAAAAGAAATTAACAGTTTAAATGATTTAAAAGGATTAAGAATGCGAATGCCTGGTTTAGGTGGCGAAATGCTATCTAGAATTGGAGCAATTCCTGTAAACCTACCTGGCGGAGAATTATTACCCGCACTCCAGTCTGGAGCAATTGATGCTGTAGAATGGATAGCGCCATACAATGATTTGGCTTTTGGTTTTCATAAAATTGCCAAATACTACTATGCTCCAGGTATTCAAGAGCCTGGAAGCGCACTAGGACTAACAGTAAATTTAGAAGCTTATAATAATCTTCCTACAGATTTACAAAATATTATAAAATATGCTGCTGGTGATGAAGCTTTTAGAATGTTATCTGAAATGACAGCAGGAAATGCTTATTCCTTAAATACATTATTAGAAAAACATAATGTTGTTCTAAAACAGTTTCCTAAAGATGTTACTGATGCAATGTTTAAAGCAGCTGCTGAAATTTTACTTGAAAAAGCAGAAGAGAATGAGTTTACAAAAAAAGTTTATCAAAGCTGGTTTGATTATTGGTCTAAAGTAACAAAGTTATCAAAACTAACAGAATTAGGGTATATGACTCTAAGGTCTAATTATGAGAGAAGTTCTTAATCATAAACAAAATTTTCTATAATTTTCAAATGATCATATATACTTGTTTTAAATGCATTTATATTTACTCTTTCATCATTGCCATGTATTCTTCTAAATTCAACTAAAGGAATTATTATAGGGTTGAATCCATAACTATTTATGCCAATATCTCGAGTAAAATGACTATCAGTAAAACCAGTAGTAACTCTAGGAATGATATGAGCTTCTGGATATAAATTTAATAATGTACTTCTAATAATTTTATAAAATTCTGTATCAATAGACGATGAAGCAGGAGTAAATGCCATTAATTTTTTAACTTTAATTCCGAAAGGCTCCATCATTTTTGTAATTTTAAAAATAAACTCCTCTGCAGGTTGATCAGGTAAAATCCTACAATCTATCTCAGCCCATGCAAGTGGAGGAACAACATTAATCTTATTAGATGCCCCTAATCTAGTAATAGAACATGTGTCTCTAGTAAGAGAGTGATGAAAAGGAGACCTTTTTTGAAGAGCTTTTATAAATTCTTCTTTTTTTATAGATTTTTTAATATCTTTATATTCATTTGAATACTCTTCATTCACAATTTTTGATAAACCTTGAAAATAATCTCCTACACTAGGTATTATTTTTGGAGGAAAAGGATTATTCTTTAGATGCTGTAAACCATCTAATAATCTTGTTACTGAACTGCTTTCATATGGAGAAGATCCATGACCTGGTTTACCTTCAGACTCAAATCTAAGCCATACTGGCACTTTTTGAGTTAATTCAATTTCAAAAACCAATTTATCATTAACAATCCTTCCACTTCCTCCTTCATTTAATAAAAAACCTACATTTTTAAATATTTCAGGATGCTTTTGTATTAACCATCCTACTCCATAATTACCACCTGCTTCTTCATCTGCTGTTGCTAGAAATATAATATCTCTGTTTAATTTTTTACCCGCTCTTTTTAAGTGTAAAAAAGTAGCTAATTGAGATATTCCAGTTCCTTTCATGTCTAAAGTACCTCTACCATATAGATAGTTGTTTATTTCTGTTGGCTTAAAAGGGTCTACAGTCCAGTTTTCTTTATTAGCAGGAACAACATCAGTATGTTGCAGTAATATTAATGCAGGCTTATTTCCACCTTTTATTCTTGCCCAAATATTTCCTCTATTGGGTGAAGACTCAGCTTGATTAAAATCTATATTTTCTTTTATAAAAATATTTTTATAAAAATTTACTGCATTTATCTCATTACCTGGTGGATTAACGGTATCAATTGAAATAAATTCTTTTAACCAGTTATATGCTTCTTCACTTAATTCAGTTGAAAAAGATTTATATGAATAAGATAAAATTATAAAAAAAATAAATATATATATATTAACTTTCAAATACTTTAGCACTCTCTCTTTTACTAACTAATTCTTTCCATTTTAATAGATTTTGATGTTCATCATTAGGAATAACTTTAATCCAACTAGCAAAATCTAAAAAAACATATAAATTTATATCAGCCATTGAAAAATTTTCACCTGTAACATATTTAGATTCTGATAACTTTTTATCTATATCTCCTAAGAATCTATTTCCTAGCATCTTACCTCTTTCAGCTAATTCAGGGATTTGTTTTGTTACTCTAGGATCAGGTACTGCTTTATCTTTAAATGCGTCTGATGAATTCCTCAAACATTCGCCAACTGGATTCATTCCTTCAATTTCAATTTTTCTATTCCACATTTCAACAAGACCTCGCTCTTCCGGTGAATTACCAAATATAAATGGCTCTGGTTGTATTGCATCGAAATATCTACATATTGCCATACTTTCTGATATTACATTACCATTATCTAATTGAAGAGCAGGTACTCCACTTTTAGGGTTAATAGCCAAATATTCACTTTCTCTATTTTCACCATTTCGAACATTAACTTGCACATATTCAATATCTATATTCTTTTCGACTAAGAACATTTGAACTCTTCTTGGATTAGGAGCTCTTCTAAATTCATATATTTTCATTAAATAATCCTTAATTTTATAATTTTTTAATACTAAACATATAAATACATATAAACAATACTTTTATTTTTATTAATTAGTTACACATTGTATTATATTCTTGACTATAAATGATAAATTATGAAATGATAAATTTTTAATTATAAAGGAGAAAAAAATGAAATATATTAGAAATATATTTATAACTTTAGCATTATCATTATTTATTATTGGACCTAC
Source organism: Alphaproteobacteria bacterium MarineAlpha9_Bin3 (assembly GCA_002937655.1). Classification (GTDB taxonomy): domain Bacteria; phylum Pseudomonadota; class Alphaproteobacteria; order TMED109; family TMED109; genus TMED109. The sequence continues at coordinate 7,286 of PTKH01000008.1, forward strand.
ATTATCAGCTGAAAAAGCAGTTGGATATTTTGGTTGGCATGCAACTGGAAAATTTCATCCAATGGGTGAAGGTGCAGGCTGGTGGTCAGGAGAATTTAGTGGTTCTTTTGAGAGTGATGCAGGTGATGGAGGGTTATTTCATAAAATGTCCGTAAGATGTCCTGCTTGGCAAAAATTTAATTTTGTTGAAGGAACATATGAGGCAGCTGGTGTATGTTATGGCAAAGACTTAGATGGTGATGAAGTGTATTTTGAATGGGGAGATTTTGCTGGAAAAATAGGTCAACCAGATAAAGGTACTTTTAGTTATACAGGTGGAACTGGCAAGTATGAAGGAATGTCTGGCTCAGGCGGATATTTTATTGGTCATACTGTTACTAATTGGTCTGATGGTTCAGCTGGCGGATACGCTACTTGGAATAAATAAAATAAATACGAGAGTAATAATAATTACTCTCGTAAATTTAAAGGAGATTAATATGATAACTATGATGATAAAATTTAAGTATACACCTGAAGCTATGAAAGCAATTTTTCTCAGTGGTGACGATAGAAAAGAAGCTATGAAAAAAATGATTGAACCATTAGGTGGAAAGTTTATTAGTTCATATGGGATGCAGGGCCAGTATTATCATATGATGATGATAGCAGAATTTCCTTCGATGACTGAATATCTTGCTGTTGCTGCTAAAGGAATATTTTTAGGTGGTGCAATAGCAGATTATAAAGCTATACAATTAATACCTACTGATACATTGCAAGCGGCTTCTAAGTTAATTGATAATATAGAATATAAGGCTCCTAGTAATTAATATTTATGCATTAAGTTAGATATTAATAAGATTTTGGGAGTCCAAGAGCTTTTTCTGCTATATAGCTTAGAACTAACTGTTGGCTAACTGGAGCTAGATAAGGAATCATCATTTCTCTAAATAATCTCTCGACATGATATTCCTTTGCGTATCCCATACCACCATGAGTTGCAATAGCTTGTTTACATATTTCCATACCATATTCAGCCGCAAGAAATTTAGCAGCATTAGCTTCAACTCCGCAGGATTTATTATTATCATATAAATTAGCAGCTTTTAAAATTAGTAGCTTAACAGATTCTAACTTAGCCCAAGCTTCTGCCAAAGGATGTTGTATACTTTGGTTTTTACCAATTAATCTATCAAAAACACTTCTTTCATTAGCATAATTTACAGCTCGTTCTAGAGCATTTTTTGCAATGCCATAAGCTTCTGCTGCAACAAGAATTCTTTCTGGATTTAAGCTATGAATTAAATATGAAAAACCTTTCCCTTCTTCACCAATTATATCTTCTATTGGTGCTTTTAAGTCATCAATAAATAATTCGTTAGTATCTACAGCAGCTCTCCCCATTTTATTTATAATTCTTGCCTCGATGGAATCTCTATTAAAATCAGTATAAAATAGGCTAAGGCCATTTGTAGGGTTACCATTTTCTCTTTTAGATGTTCTTGCAATGATCATTATTTTATTTGTAATTTGGGCTGTTGAAGTCCAAATTTTTCTTCCATTTATTAAATAATAATTTTCGTTTCTTTCTGCTTTTGTTTTTAATCTTGTTGTGTCTAGCCCAGTATCAGGTTCAGTTACTGCAAAACACATTTTAGTTTTACCGCTAATAATATTTGGTAACCAACGTTCTTTTTGCTCTTTAGTACCAAATTTAACTATAGAACTAGGTCCAAAAATATTCATATGTATAGAAGATGCTGCAGTCATACCTCCTTTTTCTGAAATAAGCATCATCATTAATGCTGCTTCTGTTACTCCTAAATTACTTCCACCAAATTCAGTTGGCATTGCTATACCAAGCCATCCCCCTTCTGCAATTGTATTGACAAATTCTATTGGATACTTAGAAGTATTGTCACAATGTAGCCAATAATTATCATCATAATCATGTATAGTATTATTAAGTGAGTTAAGTAGATCATTCTGTTCGTTTGATAGAGAAAAATCCATTAAATTACTCCAATCTTAAACTCATTTCCCAAAAATTTATCTCTAATTTAGTAGCTGTTAGAAATATTTTATTTAATTTAGGCCATATAATATTATTTTCAAAATTATTTCCTAATCTGTCTAGAATAGCTTTATCTAATAAATTACCTACTGATATACACAATTCTTGGTATTCCTTACAAAAATAAGTATCTATCCAGCTAATATATTGATTATTATTTTTTGATATTGGTTTTAATTTTAATCCAATTTCTCCATAACCAAAAACGCAAGGAGATAATGCTACTAATAAATCAAGAAATTCTCCTGAATAACCAGATTCAAGAACAAATCTAGTGTATGCTAAATTATTTAATTCTTCTTCCGTTTTAATTAATTGTTCTTCTGATATTCCTTCAGCTTTACAAGTTTTAATATGTAATTGAATTTCTTCATTTACTAATGAATTCAATGTCTTACTAGCTAATCTCATTTCATTTATTGAATTAGTTTTTGCAATTAGTAATGCCCAAGCCCTAGAAAAATGTATCAAAAAAACATAATCTTGCATCAAATATTTTATATACAACTTTCTATCTAAACTCCCATTACCAATTCTTTCAACAAATTGATGCTGAGTGTATTTTTTCCAATCATCTAATGCATTAGATTTCATTGCATTAAATACTATTCCATATTTATCTGTTTTTATCATTTTTATTTTATGTTAGTTTGAAAATATAATTCTAACATTATTTTAATAAAATGTAATTAAATATGATCAAATATTATATTATTTTAATTTTTTTAAGTTCCTCTTTTTTAATAGCTGGCCCATTAGATATAGAGTCAATAAAAAATGAATGCTTAAAGAAATATAAAAACGAAAGTTCAGAGGAATATACTGAATGCTTAAAAATTAAAATTAATAACATTTTATATAAAAAAGAAGAAAATTTATAAATATTTTAGTATTCTTAATATCTTGTAAAACTGTTTTTATTTTATATACTTTATAAATGTTATTTATAAGAGGTTGTTTATGGAAAATAAGGTAGAAGCTAATTTAAAATTTATAGTTCCGCAAGATAGTAAGCCCTTTTTTGAAAGCTCAGAATATACGGGAACAGTTCCTAAAATTCATTTTAAAACTGAATACAGATCTGTGAATATATTAGATATAAGAAAAAGTATATCGAAATTTACGTTTGAGAAAAATGGTTTTGAGTTATTAAACCATAAATCTTCAATAAAAGATTTTTATAATCATAACGAAGTAAAAAAAATATATGGTAATGAATTAAAAATTTTTTTAATTGAACGTTTTAATGCAAACGAAGTGTTTATCTTTGATTATACTAGAAGATCAGATGGAACAAAAGGAGCTAAAAATCCAGATGGTCTCAGAGGTCCTGCAGATAGACTTCATGCTGATTATACAGATATTTCAGGTCCACAAAGAGCTAAAGATGTTTTAGGCGTTGATTCATATAATAAAATAATCGATCAAGGCGGAAGAATTGTGCAGTTAAATATTTGGAGGCCTATAAATGGTCCTATAAAGAGATCTCCATTAGCTTTTGCAGATGCAGCTTCAATACCTAAAAGTGATTTAGTTGAAACAGATCAAATTTTTACTAATCGTACCGGAGAAATATACCACATATCATACTCTAAGAAACATAAATGGTATTGGGTTCCCAATATGACTGATGATGAGATTCTACTTTTAAAAGGATGGGACAGTCATGATGAAGAAGTGATAAAGTATACGCCTCACGGAGCATTTGAATTACCTAATCAATCTGAAAGTCATCCTCCAAGAGAAAGTATTGAGGCAAGGATTTTTCTTGTTTTTAATTAAAACTAATAAGGATAAATAATGATAATTAATAATGTATCTCTTATTAGATACACTGGTTTAATGGAAGTAGACGGGCTTTTATGGGAAGATAGGCTCGCAACTCCATTAGATATTTATGAAGAGTATGCAAATTCATTAAATGCCACAGCAGATTTTGTTCAGTCTAAAAATGGTAAATTAGCTTTGGATCATATATTTGTAAAAATAGAAACTGAAGATAAAATTACAGGCTTAGCAGGCCCCATGAATAGTAATGTAGCATTTATAATAGCTAAGCAATTAAAACAGATTCTAATCGGTAAAAATGTTTTTGCCACAGAGTTAATATGGGATCAAATGTATAGAAAATTAGTTCATGGTCGACAAGGAGAACCTATTTGGGCAATAAGCTTTATTGACTGTGCCTTATGGGATTTAAAAGGTAAAATTTTAAATCAACCAGTTTATAAATTATTAGGAGGAGCTACAGTTCAAAAAATTCCTGCTTATGCAAGTATGCTGGGTTTCAATGTTTTAGATATGGAGTTAGTTAAAAAGAGAGCTTTAGAATATAAATCAAAAGGATTTAAAGCGCAAAAATGGTTTTTTAGATATGGTCCTGCAAAAGGCCTTGAGGGACTTAATAAAAATATAGAACTAGTAAAAAATTTGAGAGAGACATTAGGAAATGATTATGAACTTATGTTTGATTGTTGGCAAAGTATGGATGTTCCATATGTTTTATCCTTAATAAATTCTATCAAGAAATATAATCCTAAATGGTTAGAAGAATGCGCTATGCCAGATAGAATAGATAGTTATATAAGAATAAAAGAAAAAACTAATATTCCTCTCGCTGGAGCGGAACATCACTATACTAGATGGGGAATCAATCAATTTATTTCGAAAGGTGCATTAGATATCATTCAAGCTGACGCACATTGGTGTGGAGGTATTTCTGAAATGATTAAAATTAGTGCTTTATGTACTACTCATGACTTAATATTCATTCCGCATGCTGGTGCTATGCATTCTGGTGTACATTTTTCATTTAGTCAGTCTCCTGCACATACTCCAATGATAGAATACTTAGTTAAATGGATGCCCATACTGCAACATTTTAGTGAAGATCAAATTAAAGTTGAAAATGGATATATCCATTTACCTGAAAACACAATTGGACTTGGGGTAAATATAGATAATAATAAAATTATAAACCAAGAATATATATATGATAAGGAATAAGCATGAGTATATATATAAAAATTTTAATAGTTTTTATTTTTTTTACTATTAAATTTTCTAATGCTGCTGATGGTACAAAATCAAATCCATTCAATGTACTGCTTGTGCCAGCAGATGGAGGTACAGAAGAGGGGACAATCGCAGATTTTAAACCTATTTTTAATGCATTAACAAAAGCCACAAAATATTCATTTAATATAATTGTTGGTCAAAGTTATAGTGCTGTAGTTGAGGGAATATGTTCTGGACTTGCAGATTTTGCTTGGTTTGGTCCTGTAACATATGTTCAGGCAAGAGAGCGAGGATGTGTAGAACTCTTAGCTGTAGAAGTAAGAAAAGGTAGCTCTGTATATTATTCAGGTATATTTACTAAAAAAGATAATATACATATTAGTTCATTAGAAGATTTAAAAAATAAAAAAGTTGCTTTTGGGGATATTAATTCTACTTCGAGTTTTGTTTTTCCCATGGCAATGTTATTAGAAGCAGGTATTGATCCTATTATAGACTTATCTAAATCTCAACTTACTGGTAGCCATGCAAATAGTCTGAAAGCTTTACAAGCAGGAATTGTTGATGCAGCAGCATCTTCTTTTAATTCTTATGAAAAAGCAGTAAGACAGGGTTCAATAGATAAAGATGATTTTAAGGTTATTGCCAAATCAGATCCTATACCAAATCCTCCATTAGCTATGTCTATTAAACTTCCTGATTTGGTAAAAATAGCAATAAAAAATGAGGTAGCTAACCTACATAATAATCCAAATATAAAAGAAGGCATGCTTAGAGGTTATGGAGGTAAAAAGGTAGATTATTATGACACAAATATATCAGATGCAGATATGTTGCCTGCTTTAAAAAAAATGGCATTAATAGATAATAATTTTAAACTATCTATCATTGAAGCTAATAATAAATAATGGTTTATCCATTATTGAAAATTGAATCAGTTAGCAAAATTTATCCTGGGAATGTATTAGCTTTAAATAACGTTAATATAAATATTGATGATAATGAAATAATTGCTATTTTAGGATCTTCAGGTTCAGGAAAGTCGACATTAATTAGAACAATTTTAGGTTTAACTGCTTTAAATTATGGAAATATATTTTTTAGAAATAATAATTATAAAGATAAAAACTATAAAATGATTAGAAACTCTGTAGCTACAATCTATCAAAATTTTAATTTAGTAACTCGTTCCTCCATTATAAAAAATATTATATTAGGAGATATAGCAAAAGTTTCGTCTTGGAGAGTATTATTTAATTTATGGCCTAAAGAGACTATAAATAAAGCTATAGATATAATAGAAGAAGTAGGTTTAAATAATATTGATTGTAATAAAAGAGTAGAAAATTTATCAGGAGGACAACAGCAAAGAGTAGGGATAGCTAGAGCTTTAATAAGCGCACCTGATATAATTTTAGCTGATGAACCTGTCTCAAACCTCGATCCACAAACTGCTAGAGATATATTGAGATTAATAAGAGAAACAGCAAAAAAAAATAAAATTAGTGTTTTATGCAGTCTTCATCAGGTCGATTTTGCTAAGAATTTTGCAGATAGAATTATAGGTATGAAAGAAGGGAATATATTGTTTGATAAGCCTGCTAAAAAAATACTTAAATTTGATTTAAACAAATTATATAAATAATAAATATTTTTATGTTAGCTAATAATAAAAAATTAAAACCACCATTTAATTATAAAACTATTGTTTTAGTTTTATTAATATTCTTTATATTTATTTTTTCTTTTCAACGAGTTGGCATGCCCGATATAGTAGATAGGTTATATGAAGTTACACTAGATGTCATTGGGCTAAAAGAGACGTCAAAAATAAGTGAAGGATTATCCAGAATTTCCGATGAAATGTGGCCTCCTGCAATAGAAACTAAAAAAGATATAAATTTAATTTTAAATTTTGATGCATCAAATTTACCTTTTTATTCATATATAGAAAACCAAAAAGTTCAATTATATGAGACGAATATTGAAACTTTAGAATTAGAATCAAGAGAAGAAGAAGTATTATTTTTAGTAGAGCCTTTTGGATATTTAAAAGTAGTTATTATAAAGATAATAGAAAGCATTGAAATAGCTTTTTGGGCAAGTTTCATAGCTTTAATTATTTCTATACCTTTAGCTTTTTATTCTGCTAAAAATTATACACCGAATAGGATAGTTTATTATTTAAGTAGAAGTATAGTATCTGGTTTAAGAGCAATTCCAGAATTAATAAGTGTATTATTTATGGTTTTAGCTTTTGGCTTTGGTCCAGCAGCTGGTATTATGGCTCTAGGGCTTCATAGTGCTGGTTTTTTAGGTAAATTTTTTGCTGAAGATATAGAAAATGCTGATAAAGGCCCTCAGGAAGCATTACAAGCGCTGGGTTCATCAAGATGGAGGATAATAAAAGAGGCTGTTTTACCTCAGATTATGCCTCAGTATATAGCGTATATTTTATATATTCTTGATAGAAATTTGAGAATGGCTACTGTTATTGGTTTGGTAGGTGGTGGAGGAATAGGTCAGGAACTAAAAGGTCGTTTTGATTTATTTGAGTACGGACATGTAACAACAATAATTATTGTAATATTTATAGTTGTATTTATATTCGATCAAATTTCTGCTAAATTAAGAAATAAACTGATAGGGAATTCTTCTTGAGGATAGATACAGGGCAAATAACTGATAAACAAATAAAAAGTTGGAATACTTATGGTTATGTTTATTGTTTTAGTCATTTAAAAAAAAATATATCTCAATATATACAATCAGTTAAAGAAATAGAAAGTTTAAATAAAAAAAATAGAAAAAGTTTATTTTATTATGAAGAAGTTGAAGGATTACCAAAACTATGCCGTATAGAAAAATTTTTAGAAGATAATAAATTTTTAAAAAAACAAATACTAGGTGAAGATATTTTAGGATATATAAATAAACTTAATTCCAAGTCTTTCTATTTGTATAAAGAAAAGATAAATATTAAATTTCCTGGCGGTTCTGGGTATTCAGCACATCAAGATGCAACAGCTTATCATAAATTAAAAGGCCATATTACTTGTTTAATAGCTTTAACTGAAATGAACCAAGAAAATGGATGTTTATATATTTCTAAATTAAAAAATAACAATGAGTTATTATCTTATGATAAAAATGGCTGTATAGAAAAAAGTCTAGATAAAAAGCTTTTATGGCAGCCAATCATAATGTCTAAAGGTGATTGTCTATTTTTTAATTCATATTTACCTCATAAGAGTGAAAAGAATATATCCAATAAGGAGAGAAAAGCAATATATCTTACTTTTAATTTACGTTCAGAAGGCAATTTAAGAGATAAGTATTATCAAAGTAGAGAGAAGTCTTTAAATTTAAATACAGATAGAATTAGTACTATTGGACACTTTAAAGGAAAAAAATTATTTAGGTAAATTAATGCGTATTGACACAGAAAATATAAATATAAACCAATTTACTAATAAATTATTTAACTGGATGAAAGGTCAAGGAAAGACAAAGTATGATGAAAGTGTTACACAACTAGAACATAGTATTCAAACTGCAATGTTAGCTAAAAAATTTAATGCTAAATCTAGTTTAATTGTAGCATCATTATTACATGATATTGGCCATTTAATATTAAATGAAAATGAATCTAAAATAGATTTTTTAAACTATGATTTAAATCATGAAATGGTAGGAGCAAAATGGCTAGAAAAAAAATTTCCAAAATCTGTGACAGAACCAATTAAACTTCATGTGCCTGCTAAGCGCTATTTATGTACTATTAAAAAAAACTATTATGAAAAATTATCTTTTTCTTCTAAAAAGAGTTTTAATCTTCAAGGGGGAATAATGAACGCTGAAGAAAAAAATGAATTTATTAATAATAAATATTATAAGGATGCATTAAAACTTAGGACATGGGATGAAAAAGCAAAAAGAAAAAATATGATTTTAACCCCTATTAATGACTTTAAAAAAGATATATTAAGAGTAATAAAAAAGGAAAGTATTAATGACTGATAATGAGTATATTCAGAAAAGAAGAAGTTTTATTTTTTGTCCTGGAAATAAACCTGATATGATTCCAAAAGCTTTATCATCGGGCGCAGATATGGTTTGTATAGACCTTGAAGATGCAATAATTCCTGATCATAAAGATATTTCTAGATTGTCAACTATAAAAGCATTTGAAAATATATCTATTCCAAGCGGGGTAGAGACACTTATAAGAATTAATGATGTTAATAGCAAAGATGGCAAAGAAGATATAAAAGCTATTTTAAATAGCTCGGAAACAGCATCTGGTTTGATGTTACCTAAAATACAAAGTGTTGATGAGGTAATAGATTTAGAAAATCAAATTAAATTATCTAACAAAGATTTAAATCTGCATATTATAATTGAAACTAATAAAGCTCTAGAAAATGCGTGGAATATTGCTCATTCAAGCCCTCTAATTAAATCTTTATTATTTGGTGGAGTAGATATGAGTGCGGATTTAGGGTGTAACGGTGATTGGATGTCTTTACTATATGCTAGGTCTAGGGTAGTGCATGCAGCTGCAGGAGCAGGATTAGATGCTATTGATGTTCCTTTTCTAAATTTAGAAGATATGCAAGGTATGCAAGATGAAGCACAAAAATCAAAAAATTTAGGTTTTTCTGGAAAAGGTTCAATCCATCCTAAACAAATTGCAATATTAAATAATGTATTTACCCCTTCGGAAGAAGAGGTTGAGTATGCAAACAAGGTAATTAATGCTTTCAGAGATGCTAGCGATGGTTTGGTTGTAGTTGATGGTAAATTAATTGAAAAGCCTGTACTAAGAACTGTTTTAAAAATTATTGCAAACAGCAAATAGTTATCTTAGTTTTTGTAAAAACTCTTTAACTCTCTCTTTTACTTCAGGTATATCATAGGAAGTATTGGCTTCATATTGTAATCCTTCTGTAAGTCCATTATTACAAGCGGCATAATAAAGGTCTTTATATGCTTTAATAGAGTTAGGGCTGTTTTTAGAAATTTTTAGAGCTATTTCATAAACTTTTGTATTTAATTCTTCTATAGGGTATGAGGCCAATGCAATACCATATTCAACAGCTTCAATACCTGATATAGTATTAGCTGTAAATGAAAGTTCTTTGGCGCGAGATATGCCAACATATTGAGGTAACCTTTGGGTAAGCCCCCATGAAGGCCTAAAGCCTAAAACTGCATGGGTATCTCCTAATTTAGCCTCATTAGCGATATATATTAGGTCAGCTGATAAAGCTAATTCAAGTCCACCTGTAAAACAGAAGCCGTTAATTTTTGATATTACTGCTTTAGGTGAATCCTCTAATAACTTTATTACTTCATTGGCGTGCTGGTCTAATTCAGATCCCACACCTCCACTAGAAACATCCGTACCATTTGCTTCTAATTGTCTTAAATCTACTCCTGCAGAGAATGCTTTCCCTGCACCAGTTAGTATAATAACAGAAATGGACTCATTATTATTAATAGAAATCAATTCACTTTTTAATTCTTTTAAAAGGTCTACTGTAATAGCATTCATTCTCTCCGGCCTATTGAGAGTTATTTCAGCAATTTTATCATTTATTTGAATTGTAATATTTTGAGACATGAAAAATCCTTAATTAACTAACTTGTTTATCATGACCTTTCCAGAAAGGTTCTCTTAATGTTGTCTTTAAAATTTTTCCTGCACCAGAAAGAGGCATTGGTTCGTCTCTAAATGATACAGACTTAGGGCATTTAAATCCTGCAATTAAATCTTTACTATGAGAAATTACTTCATCTTCATTTATATTTTTATTGGGATCTTTTCTAACTATTGCATGAACTGTCTCTCCCCATTCTTCATTAGGAATACCTATTACAGCACACTCTATAACTCCATCTAGTTGATAAATTGCATTTTCAACTTCTGCTGAATATATATTCTCACCGCCTGATATAATCATATCTTTTACTCTATCAACTATATAAACGTAACCTTCTTCATTCATATATCCTCCATCACCAGTATGCATCCAACCGTTTAAAAGTGCTTTATCACTTAATTCTTTTTGTCTCCAGTAGCCGAGCATGACATTAGGCCCTCTTGCAGCAACTTCTCCTACTTCACCTCTTGGAACTTCATTATCATTTTCGTCAATAATTTTTACTTCAACACCTGGAACAGCCACCCCAGTAGACTTAAATAAATTTGCTTTAGGTCCATCAAAAACATGACAATCAGGTCCTGCAGATGTTATTAATGGAGCACATTCCGTCATACCATATGCATGAGTAAATTTGCATTTAGGTATAACTTCCATTGCTTTAATTATTACAGATTCTGGCATAGGAGAAGCACCATAAGCAATTTGTCTTAATGATGATAAGTCATATTTATTAATATCTGGGTGATGAACTAGCATATTTATCATTGTAGGAACTAAAAGTGTGTCTGTAATAGAGTAATCTTGAAAAGATCTTAAAACACCTTCTGGAGTATAAGAAGGAATAAAATAATGTTGTCCAGCAATATGAGTTATAGCAATTGCGCCAGTTACATCTGCAATATGAAACATTGGAGCAGCATGAAGCCAACGAGCATTTGTTGGAATGTTTAGAGCTGTTATGGTGTTAAAAGAGTTAGAAACTAAATTTGTGTGACTAAGCATAACTCCTTTTGATCTGCCAGTTGTTCCTCCAGTATAAAATAAACCAGCTATATCATCTTTGCATCTTAGTTTATCTTCTATTTTAGAGGATTCTTTTAATATATTCTCATAATTATGCATATTTTTAGGACAATCTCCGTCTGACATATATATGATTTCTTTCACTGATGGTATTTTACCTTCTGACCTTAATTTTTCGACAATTTCTGCAAAGGCTTTATCTACAAATAATATAGAACTCTCACTATCGTTTAACCAAAATTCTATTTCAGGTGGTGCCAGTCTTGTATTTATGGGAACAAAAATACCGCCAGCCCATACTGCTGCATACAAAGCTTCAAAATAACGATCGCTATTTAGAGATAAAATAGCTGATCTGTCATTATCAGAAAAACCTAATTTTTCCATAGCCCCCGCAAGCTTACTTATTCTTTCGATTGATTCTGACCATGTTCTTATTCTATCTCCATCTTGAGTAGCTATTTGTTTTCCGTTAATTTGATCAGCTCTTTTTAGCGCTTGAGTTAAATACAATGTAAATCTCCAAAAAATATTTATATGCTATCTTATCTTAACCTTATTCTTATAATTAAAATACAGATTATGTTTATAGAACAATCTTTTTATTTTGCAAAATTTTAATTTCTTCATTTGTATAACCTAATTCTTTTAAAATTTCTACATTGTGCTCACCTAATTTTGGAGCTTTTGTAGCATTTTTTCTAGGAGCATTTTCAATATTTAAAGGGGGTGAAATTATTTTTAAATCTTTAATGCTTTCACCAGTTATATTCATAAACATATTATTTAAATTTGTTTGTGGGTCGCTAATGGTATTCTCTGTTTGGGTTATTTTAGTAAATACTATTCCTGTATCAATAAGTTTTTTTCTTACATCATCATAAGAATATTTTAAGAATTCTTTTTGTAAAATTTTCTTTAACTCTTTTTTATTATTTTGTCTGTTATTTTTTGTATTGAATTTGGAACTTTCATTTAGAGACTCTAAATTTAAACTTCTCAAGAATGGTTGCCAATGTTTTTCTTCGTTAGTAAGAAGCATAAAAAATAAAGATTTATCTTTAAGATTATAAATATTTCTCATAGCGCTTAATGTGTCCCAATGAAAAGTATCTATTGGTTTGTGACCAGATAATACAGCCTGAATTAACATAGCGTTTGACCATATACCATTTGCTAAGAGGGACGTGGTAACAGTTGTACCTAATCCAGTTTTATCTCTATTCATTAATGCTAACAAAATAGAAGTAAATAGAGATAATCCAGTTGGGTGATCTCCTCCGCCTGGAATAGGAAAAGGAGGTATTTTATCTAACTCATTTATTTTTGACCAATCCATTAAACCTGATCTAGCAAAATATGCTGTAGAATCTAAACCTGTTCTATCTGAGTCAGGACCATTTTCTCCAAAAGCTGATAGTGAAGCATATATTATTCTAGAATTTATCTTTCTTATAACCTTATCTGTTAATCCAAGTTTTTTTCTAGGTGTTTTAGGAAGGTTAGTAACAAAAACGTCAGCTTCTAATATTAATTTATTTAATATCGCTTGTCCTTCTTTTGATTTAAGATCAATAGATAGGCTTCTTTTATTTCTATTTTCTAGTATAAATGCCCAATCAATATCACTTTCTGGCCAAACATGCCCTCCAATTACAGCTTCCCTATATGTATCTCCTGTAAGCGGTTCAATTTTAATTACTTCCGCACCGTAATCAGACATAAGTGCGCTCACTAAGGGAGCAGCTATAAAACTTGCGGCGTCAATTACTTTTATTCCTTTAAGAGGTAAGTTTTCCAAAGTTTTATAAGCCCTATAATAAATATATTTAAAATATGATTGTAATAAAGTATTATAATAATTTAAAGAAAATATTTATTAATTGGAATTTTAATGAAATTAAATTTGTATGATGCTCTCCAGCAACCGAGTGAAATAATTGAAGTATTGAATGAAGCTGATATTGCAACTCTTACACTTGTATTATCATACATTACATCAGACCTTAGTTATATAGATAAAATAAGACCATTTGTTAAAGGAGCATTTGATTACTCTGTAAATGTACCAAGAGAAATATCAAGAGAAATCATTATTAAGTTAATTAAAGAATTAAAAAATAAAGTAAATAAAAACAATAATTTAACTAAAATAAATATGATTGAAGATAAATATCTATCACAATTAATGAGTGTCGGGGTAGGTACAGAAGTGCCAAATGAATATATACCTATGATGAAAGAAGAGTTAAATTTTGGTAATAATTCCCCAAGAGATTCATATATAGAAAATATTAAGAAATACAACTCTAAGCCAGATGTAGTTATTATTGGAAGTGGATTGTGTGGAATTTTAGCAGGTATAAAACTTTCTAAAGCAAAAATTCCATTCACAATAATTGAAAAAAATGACTCAATTGGAGGAACTTGGTATGAAAATACTTATCCAGGATGCGGAGTAGATACACCAAACCATGTTTATGCTTATTCATTTGAACCTTCTTATGAATGGGAAGAATTTTATTCAAAGAGAGACTCTATTTATAAATATTTAAAGCATTGTGTTAATAAATATAATTTAAATAATAATATAAAGTTTAACACTACTGTAAAAAGTATTGAATATAATGAAAAATTAAAAAAATGGAAAACCTTAATTATACATGATGATAAAATAAGTACATTAGATTCCAGTATAATAATTAGTGCAGTAGGACAACTAAATAAACCTTCGTTACCTGATATTCAAGGAATAAGAAATTATAATAAGCCAATTATTCATACAGCTAAATGGGATAAAAATTATAATTTTAAAAATAAGAATATAGCATTAATTGGGACAGGAGCTAGTGGTATGCAAGTGGCGCCGGAGCTTGCAAAAATTACAAAAAAATTAACTATTTTTCAAAGAACACCGCATTGGATTATCTCTAATCCCAATTATCATCGTAAATTGACTGATGGTAAAAAATGGGTTTTAGAAAATATACCATATTATGCTAGATGGTATCGCTTACAATTATTTTGGGGTTTTTGTGATGGAATTCATGAGTCACTATGTAAAGACCCTAATTGGAATTTCTCTGAAAGATCTATAAATCAAACTAATGATCGCTTTAGAAATAATATGATAAAGCATATAGAGTCTTTAATAGGATCAAATAAAGAACTCTTAAATAAAGTTATACCTAATTATCCACCTTACGGAAAGAGAATGCTTATGGATAATAATTGGTTTGAAATGTTAAATAGAAATAATGTTGCTCTGATAACTGATAAAATAAATTTTATAAATTCTAAAGGAATAACTACAAATAAAAATACTTATGACTTTGATGCAATTGTTACTGCAACTGGTTTTAATGCTAGTAAAATGATTTGGCCTATTGAGGTTATAGGTAAAAAAGGTATAAATTTACAGGACTACTGGGAAAAAGATAACCCGAAAGCTAATTTAGGTATTACAGTTCCAAATTTTCCAAATTTTTTTATTATGTACGGTCCTAATACTAACCTTGCTCATGGAGGTAGCATTGTTTTTCATGGAGAATGCCAAATAAGGTACATATTAGGTTGTATAAATCTATTACTAGAAAATAAATATAGTATTATGGATTGTAAAACTGAAGTGTATGAAAAGTATAATTCAAAGTTAGATAAGCAACATGCACAGATGGTATGGACTCATCATAAAGTTGATAGTTGGTATCGAAATAAATCAGGACGAGTCACAACAAATTCGCCTTGGAGATTAGTTGATTATTGGAGTTTCACAAAAGAACCAAAAGAGAAAGATTATATATTTAGTAAATAAGGAATTTAATATGATAAATGAATTACGAATGTATACAACGAGGCCTGGTAAAATGTTACACGTAGTGAATTCTAGTGCAACTGTAGCTCAGCAAATTAGAAATGGTGATACCTATGGAAAACTAGTAGGTCATTGGTCGAGTGTAACTGGAAGAATGAATCAGTATATCCATATGTGGGAATATAAAGATGTGGAAGAAATGAGAAAACTTAGATCTGAACTTGCTGCTAAGGAAGAATGGAAAAATAAGTTCGTTCCACTAGTAGCTCCTTATATTTTAAAACAGGAAATAAGATTATTAAAACCCTTGATAAAGAGGAAAATGCCCTTAAATAAAATTAACATTTATGAATTAAAAATAATTAAACTTAACATTGGGCAGGTTAATAATTGGAAAAGTAAGTTTGAAGATATTATTTCATTTATTGAGGGAAAATCGTTAAATATAGGGTTATGGAATACTGAACTTCAAGATCCAAATGAAATTATTTCTTTATGGAGTCATCCAAATATAGAGAGTATGAGTAAATTTTGGTGTGAATTAAATGATAATGAAAGTTGGGTAAGTTTTAATGCATTTCAAGAAAATGCTGTAAAATATGAAGAATCAATTATTCTTAGCCCATCAACATGTTCACCATTACAGTAAATAGAGAAAGGAAAGATAAGTGAAATTTATTATAATATTATTAATTACATTTTATAGCGTAATAGCATACTCACATAAATACGAGTTAGATAATATGCTAGTTGATCATCCTTGGATGAAGGTAATAAATAAAAATGGCGCAGGGTACTTTAAAATAAAAAATACAGGCGACCATGATATCCATTTGTTAGAAGTAGTATCTGATAGTGTTAGAAAAATAGAATTACATACTATAGTAACTGAAGATGGTGTATCCAAAATGAGGCCTGTAAAAAATGGAGTTATTATAAAAGTTGGTGATTCAATAGAATTTAAACCTGGTGGATATCACTTAATGTTTTTTGAAATTAACAAAGACTTAAATGAAGGAGAACTATTGAACGCAACATTTAAATTTAAGGATTCAAAAAATTTATTAGTTAAGTTTAAGGTTGAGTCAAATAAATCTTCTCACAATCACGATCATTAGACTATGAGAGAGGTTTAATTTTTAACCTCTCTCATTTTGAAATTAGGCTGTTTTTGGAATAGCTCCCATTACAGATTTTATTTCTAGAAAATCTTCTAAGCCGAATTCTCCCCATTCTCTTCCATTACCTGACATTTTATAACCACCGAAAGGCGCAGATTGGTCGCCAGGAGCGTTATTAATGTGCACCATACCTGTTCTTAACTTAGAAGCTACGGCTTTTGCATTATCTATATTTTCAGAGGAAACGTATCCAGATAAACCATATATGGTTTCATTAGCTATTTTAATAGCATCTTCCTCGTCCTTATAACCCAAAATACTTAAGACTGGTCCAAAAATTTCTTCTTTAGCAATGGTCATATCATTTGTAACATTAGCAAAAATAGTAGGTTCAATATAATATCCTTTGTTATAACCCTCAGGAGCATTTGTTCCGCCAGCAACCAATGTTGCTCCTTCTTTAATTCCAGCTTCTATTAAATTTTTAATTTTGTTATATTGAACTTCACTAACCACAGGTCCAATAGTAGTATTTTCAGATTCTGGGTTACCAACAATAATTTTCTCTAATGCATTTTTTGCAATTTCTATTACTTCTTCCATTTTTGAGTTTGGTACCAGCATTCTTGTAGGCGCATTGCAGGATTGTCCTGAATTATTCATACAATGCATTACACCTTTTGTAACAGCTTTGTTAAAATTAGCATCATCTAATAAAATATTTGCAGATTTACCACCTAATTCTTGTGTAACTCTTTTTACAGTATCTGCTGAAGATTTCGCTACAGATATTCCAGCACGGGTAGAACCAGTAAATGACATCATATCAATATCAATATGTTTACTCATTGCTTCTCCTACTGTTGGCCCATCACCATTAATCATGTTATATACACCTTTAGGGACTCCTGCTTCATCTAAAATTTCAGTGAACACAATAGCACTTAGAGGTGCAACTTCACTTGGCTTTAATATCATTGTACAGCCAGCTGCTAATGCAGGACCAACTTTACAAGCTATTTGATTAATTGGCCAATTCCATGGAGTGATTAGTCCACAGACTCCCACTGGCTCTTTTCTAATTATTGTAGTATTCATTTCAAATTCAAAATTATATTCTTTGAGTGTTTTATATGCTTTACTTAAATGGCCTAAACCTGCTGGAGCTTGTGCAGCATTCGCTAAATTTACTGGAGCTCCCATTTCACTTGTAATTGCCTTAGCTAAGTCTGGCATTCTTTTTTTATAAACTTCCATGATCCTTTCAAATAAATCTAAACGTTCCTCGCGTGAAGTATGAGAAAATGAAGAAAATGCATTTTTTGCTGCTAATACTGCTATATTTACGTCTTCTTCTGACCCCATACTAATTTCAGATATTACTTCTTCATTCGCAGGGTTTATTACTTCAAGAGTTTTTGGTGATATAGGATCAACCCATTCACCATTGATATAAAATCTTTTATTATTTTCCATTATTTTTATCCTCAGTAATTTTAAATTAATTTATATGAGATTTTGGATCCCACCTAGTTATATAATTAGATACATATGAAACTATATTGTATAATAATATTGTAAAAAATGCTAAAATTATTATTGATGAAAACATTAAGTCAATTTGAACCCTTCCACTAGCGTAAAGCATTAAATATCCTAGTCCTTCAGATGATCCTACCCATTCTCCTATAACAGCTCCCATTGGAGCAAATGCTGCAGCTAATTTTAGTCCGGAGGAGAGTTGTGGTAATGCATAAGGAATCCTTATTTTTAAAAGCATACTGAATGTATTTGCACCCATCATTTTAGCTAAATTAATAATCATAGGATCGATTCTTTTTAAACCGTCATAAAATGCTATAGTAATTGGAAAATATATGATTAATATTGTCATTATTATTTTAGACCATATTCCATATCCTACCCATAGAGTTAATACAGGAGCTATTGCAAATATAGGAATTGCTTGAGTAAGTATTATAAATGGCAGCATCCATTTTCTCATACTTTTAGATATAATGAATAATATGCCAGTATACATTCCTAGGATTAATCCTAAAACAAATCCTACTAAAATTTCAAAAAAAGTAATCATCGAATGATAGGCAAGTAAGTATAAATTATCTTTCATTGATAAAAAAACTTCATAAGGGTTGGGTAAAATATAAGATGGGCTATTAGTTAAATATTGAATTAACCACCAAATAATTAAAAAAATTATAAAACTAGATATATATTTAAAAATATAATTCATTATATCTATGACTTTTCTAATTTATTAAATATAAATTTATGACTATAAAGTAAGCTTTTATCATTAATTTTTCTAAATGGTTCACTATTAGGAAGTTTTATAGGATTTAATTTATGTTTGGTTATATAATATAAATCATTACTTAATAATAAAGCTTCAAGCGGATCGTGTGTAACCATAATAACAGTTTTATCTTTTAATAATTCCCAAGTTAATTTTTGCATTTCTGATCTAGTGATACTGTCTAATGCAGAAAATGGTTCATCCATTAATATTATATTTTTATTTTCCATTATTGTTCTTGCAAGAGCAACTCTTTGCCTCATTCCGCCAGATAAAGTAGAGGGTAAGGCATTTACCTTATTTATAAGTCCAACTTGTTTTAATAAGTTAAGTGCTCTTTCTAAATCTAATTTCTCTCTTCTTAGTTTTTGTCCTAAAGTAATATTATCAATTACGGAAGCCCAAGGTAATAAGAGGTCATTTTGAGCCATCCATGAAAAAGAGAAATTTTTATTTGAACTTTTTATGGTATTTATAAATACTTCTGGAAGATCCATTCCTGCCATTACTTTTAATAATGTGGATTTTCCAGAACCAGATTTACCTATTATTGATGTCCATTTATTAAAATTAATTTTTAATTTTATATTAGAAAAAATAGTTTCTTCATCATTTTTTAATGAACCTTGAAGTGAAAAAGATAAAGTTTTTCTTTTCATTATTACTTTAATAAATTTCTATTGCCATTTTATCAAAAGAAAATATTTCCTTTATCAGGCCTTCTTCATACAAAAAGTTTTCAAATCTATCATATCTTCTTTTGTCTAATGCTGCGGGTCTTAAAGCAAACCTGGGAATTGTATCATACCAAGCCATCTTATTTAAATCATTATTCAACTCTTTTGAGTAATTAGAAAAAATTTTCCAGCTTTCTGTTGGATGATTAATTATATATTGTGTAGCTTTCTCTATAGAATCTAAAAATTTTGTTAGCATTTCTTTATCAATATTTTTATTATTAACTATAAATATTAGCTCATCATAAGGCGGTACGCCTTCTTCTTCAATATAAAAACATCGTCCTTTGACACCTTCAATCTTCATTTGATTTAGTTCAAAATTTCTATATGCACCTATAACTGCATCTACTTGTTTGCTCATTAAGGAAGGAGATAATGACCAATTAACATTTATATATTCTACATCATTCTTATTAACTTTAGCTTTTTTTAGTATCGCACTGAGTAAAGCTTGCTCCATTCCTGATATAGAATAACCAATTTTTTTTCCTTTTAAATCAGATAAATTTTTAATAGGTCCGTCTTCTAAAACTAATAAACAATTTAATGGAGTTGCAACTAATGTTCCTATTCGGGTAACAGGAAGACCTTCATGTATTTGCATATGCAATTGAGGTTGATAAGAGATAGCTATATCTGCTTTTCCTGCAGCCACTAATTTTGGAGGATCTGCGGGATTAGCTGGTGGAATAATTTCTATTTCTAGCCCTTCTTCTTTAAATATACCTTTTTCATTCGCAATTATTATTGGTCCATGATCTGGATTGATAAACCAATCTAATAATAAGGTTATTTTATCATTAGCAAAAACATTATTTGAAGAGATTAAAGAAACAATTAGAATAATAATTATATTGTTAAGTCTTTTTATCATTTAGATTCTCCCTACGCTGGTACTAACCAACAGGTTCAAAGGGTATATATCTCAGCCTATAAAATACAGGCACCCCTGTTAAAAATTATACTATATAGTTAATAAATTTATTTGTTAAGTCTTTTTAATCTTTTAATTTGATTAAATTTTAAACATTTTATTTTTTAATTGTCTATATATTAATCATATATAATTATGTTTTTATTATAACTGTATACTTTAAAAGCATTCATAGGTGGCATGAATCATGCTTATAAATATAAGAATAAAGATAGTTATGTTTAATAAATATGAAGGAAAAAAAATGGAATCTCAAGATATAGCATTTATATTTAACACTTTCTCATTTTTAGTTAATGGCATATTAGTTATGTTAATGGCAGCAGGTTTTTGTATGCTTGAAGCAGGTATGGTAAGAACTAAAAGTGTTGCCACAATATGTACTAAAAATATAGTATTATATTCAGTAGCTGGAATTTTGTACTTTCTAGTAGGCTATAATTTAATGTATTCAGGAGTAGATGGAGGCTTTATTGGTAGCTTAAGTTTATTTGAAGTTACAAACCCTGCTATTGAAACATCAGAGGGTGGTTATGCAGGCGCATCAGATTGGTTTTTTCAAATGGTTTTTGTTGCTACTGCAGCATCAATTGTATCAGGTGCAGTTGCTGAAAGAGTAAAATTATGGTCATTTTTAGCAGTGGTAGTTGTTTTAACAGCATTCATTTATCCAATTCAAGGATCATGGACTTGGGGAGCAGGGTGGTTATCTGAGATAGGTTTTAGTGATTTTGCTGGTTCTACTATAGTTCACTCAGTTGGAGGTTGGTGTGCACTTGTTGGTTGTATTGTATTGGGCGCAAGGAAAGGTAAATATTCTAAAGAGGGAAAAGTAAATCCTATGCAAGCTTCAGCTTTGCCTCTTGCAACTTTAGGTACATTTTTGTTATGGTTTGGATGGTTTGGCTTTAATGGTGGATCCCAACTAGCATTGGGATCCGTAGCTGATGCAAGCTCTATGGCAAGAATATTTTCTAATACTAACTTAGCTGCTGCGGGTGGCGTTATAACAGCGCTAATACTAGCCCAATTACTATATAAAAAAGTAGACCTTACCTTTATTTTAAATGGAGCATTAGGCGGTTTAGTTTCTATAACTGCTGAACCTTTAACTCCAAACTTCTTATCTGCAGTTTTAATTGGTGGAGTAGGAGGTGCGTTAGTTATATTTACTATTCCCCTTTTAGATAAATTTAAAATTGATGATGTAGTTGGTGCTATTCCTGTTCATCTAGTTTGTGGTATATGGGGTACATTGGCTGTGCCTATCACAAACGATGATGCTAGTTTTTTTATTCAGTTAATTGGCATAATATCAATAGGATTATTTGTTCTTATTTTAAGTTTTATTCTCTGGTACTCTGTTAAAAAATTATTTGGAATTAGGTTATCTGAAAGTGAAGAAAAAGATGGTGCTGATAAGTCTGAAATAGGTTTAAGTAGTTATCCTGAATTTATTCAATAAGTTTATAAAAGCAGAAAGGAATTAAAAGTTACTTTCCTTTCTGCTATTTTTTATTTAATCTAATATATACAAATTTTTAAGATTATTAAACAAAGGGTAATAATATGTCAGAACTTTTAACTGGTGATTTAATCAAACTTCAGACTTGGGACACTCCGACAATTTGTAATGCTCTAGATATAGCTGCTCCTAATAGAAGATTATGTGGTTTTACATCAAAACCACTAGTTTCTGTAGGAACTCACGGTTCAGTTTGTGGTTATGTAAAAACAGCAAAAATAAGTGGAAAAAATAAACCTATAGAAAATGCAAAGAAAGTTAGGCAGGATTATTATGAATATATTGCTAATAATCCAAAGCCATCTGTAGTTTTAATTGAAGATATTGATAATCCTGAGGGTTTTGGAGCATTTTGGGGCGAAGTAAATAGTGCCATACATTTAGGTTTAGGAGTTAAAGGTTTAGTAACCAATGGAGTAATAAGAGATTTAGATCAGTGGGCGAATGGTTTCTCTGCATTAGCTGGATCAATAGGACCTAGTCATGCATTTACTCAAGTATTAGAGTTTTCATCTAAGGTAGATATCTACGGCATGGAAGCAAATGATTCAGATATAGTTCATTTTGATAAACATGGGGCTGTAATAATTCCTCATGATGTTGTTAAGATTATACCTGATATTATTAAAAAGCAGATGGATAAAGAAGCTATTATACTTGAAGCAGCAAGGTCACCCAATTTTAACATTAATAAACTTTTATCAGCCATGAAAAATGCAGATGAAATACATTAAGACTAGGGCTTTAAAACTAATCTTCCTATAACCTCTCTATTTTCAATTTTTTTAAGAGCTTTAACAGCATCCTTTAAATTTAAAGCATCATATATTATGGGTGTAATTAAACCTTTATTTGCAATACTTAATAATTTATTCATTGAATTTGTTTTTAGTGTAGGAAATTTTCTGTAATATTCTCCAGCTCTAACACCAATTATTGAAATCCCTTTAATTAATGCAATATTTACTGCAAGAGTAGGGATAGATCCTGATGCAAATCCTATCACTAATAATTTACCTCCCCATTTAATAACTTTTAATGATTTTTTAAAATATTCACCTCCTATAGGGTCATATATAATATCAACACCCTCATTTTGGGTAATTTCTTTTACTTTATTAACCATGTCTTTATATCCGATAGCAAATTTTGCTCCCGCTTTTATTGCCTCATTTTGTTTTTTTTTAGTACTACAAACAGCAATGGGTAAAGCACCTATTGCTTTTGCCAATTGAACTGCAGCTAGTCCTACACCGCCAGCTGCTCCCATTATAAGAATTGTTTGTCCCTTCATAATATTAGCTCTCTCAATAAGAGAAACATAAGCTGTTTGAGAAGCAATACTAAAACTTGCTGCTTCTTCATAAGAAAAATTTTTAGGAAATTCTTTAAGGTCATTAGAATTAGCTATTACTTCTTCAGAATATGCGCCATATCGCATTTGGTAAATTACTTTTTTTCCTATTGGATATTTATTATCATTTGACTCAGAAATCACACCTGATAATTCCATTCCAGGTATAAAAGGAAGAGATGGCTTTAACTGGTACTTTCCTTCTATCATGAGTTTATCTGGAAAATTTATTCCGCAGGCTTTAACATCTAATCTTACTTCACTCTTCTTGATTGGAAGAGAGTTAAAACTTGTATATTTTAAGTTTTCTATAGGTCCAAAACTATTACATAAAATTGCATTATATTTTGACATTATAAAAAAACTATAATTTGTATATTCTAGTTGCATTATCATGAAAAAGTTTAGCTCTTTCATTAGCTGAATAATTCTTAGTTAGTAGTTTAAATCCATTCCATAAGTTTACATAACTGCAGCTTATTTTATCTACTGGAAAATTAGATTCAAACATACATCTATCAACTCCGAATAATTCTAAAGTTTTTTCATAATATCTTTTAGTTCTATTTATGAGCTCACTTCCAGACGGGGCAATTTCATTTTTATGCCATTCAAAACCGTTTATTTCCATGGCTATTCCTCCGAGTTTGGCAACTACATTATCACATTTAGATAGCTCAGTAATTTCTCTTTCCCAAAAAGAATAAGTTTCCTCCTCTTTTCCTTTAAATGAACCTATACCTAAAGGCCCTCCAAAATGATTAAGTATTATTGTTGTGTTACAAAATTTTCTAGCTAATTTAACTAGTTGAGGTAACTGAGGGTGATAACACCAAGCCTCAAATGACAAGTTTCTTGGCTCTAAATGGGCAAATCCTTCGTGGAACATATCATTAATATATACGCCTTCTATAGGTCGAGCTCTAGTACTTGGAATTGTTCCATCAGGATGCATGGCAGCTTGAGATCTAATACCTTTAAACCTTGAAGGAGCTATATTTAAATGTTTATCTAAAATTTCGGCAACTTTATCTCCAATTAGAAGTGGCGCACTTCCCACTATGCCAGCAGCTATTTTTGTTTTACCATATAAACCAGAATTGCTCATTGCGGCGATACCATTAACAAACTCAGTTTCATTAATTACTTGTTCTTCTATAGAATGTTTTTGATTATACATTGCTCCACATTCGATAAATACTGTAGAGATAATGTTATGACCTGAGTTTATATCTTTTAGAATATCTGGTAATAGGTAGGTTTCTTCAATGTAGGTTTTGTTGAAATCCCATAAATGATGATGAGGATCACATATTGGTAAATTTGGTTCTAAAGCTTCTTCTTTATTTGTTAATAACCATTCTTCATTCGAATTCATTAATTTGTTTCCTATTTATTAATCCTGACCATTCTTTTACCTTTGTTATCTCCATTTAATAATCCAATTAGTGCATTAGGAGTATTTTGAAGCCCTATAACGATATCTTCTGCAGGTTTTATCTGCTTTTTTTCTATCCAATCCATAAGTTGTTTCTCTGCCTCTTTCTTTCTGTCTTCAAAATCCATAACTATAAATCCTCTAAGAGTGAGTCTTTTAGTGACAATTAAACCTGGAACTCCTCGTGGCCCACTTTCTGGGGCTGCTTGATCATATTGTGAAACTGCCCCACAACAAATTATTCTTCCAAAATTATTCATAGCAAATAAAACAGACTCAAATATTGGCCCGCCAACATTATCAAAATAGACATCAACTTTTTCAGGACATAGCTTTCTTAAATCTTTCACAAAATTATTATTTTTATAGTTTACAACAGCGTCAAACCCTAATTCATTTATTAACCAATTTGCTTTTTCATCAGAACTAGTTATGCCTATAACTTTACAGCCATATATTTTAGCTATTTGGCCAGCAACATTCCCAACTGCTCCAGCTGCAGCTGATATTAATACTGTTTCTCCTTTTTTTAGTTTTGCGAGATCTAATCCAAAATAAGCAGTTTTACCAGTTATTCCCAATACGCTCATATGAAGATTTTCAGAAGATCTTATTGAAGCTCTAATCAGTTCTTTTTCATCACGAATAGCATAATTTTGCCATCCTAAATCTCCCTCGACATAATCACCTATTTTGAACTTTTCACTTCTAGACTCTATAACTTTACCTAAAGCGTATCCTCCCATTACATCTCCAGGAAGAATTTGACTTCTATATGTTCGGCCTTGCATCCAAGCTCTATTTGCAGCATCGATAGAAATATAAATTATTTCAATTAAAACTTGATTATCAATTATTGGAGTAAGCTTTGTTTCTTTAAGCTCAAAATTTTCTTGTAATAATTTTTCTTTAGGAGAACTCTTTAAAAAAATTTGTGTATTAACTAATGCATTAGTATCTAACATTCTAACTTCTCCGTTAATTCCTTAAAATTATCTACTATTAAATCATGATGAGGGTTAGCATCAGGATCTGGTGGTTCTTCATTGCCCCATTCTGAAGGCCTTTTAACAAATATAGTTTTAAAACCAACTTCTTTAGCTGCATTTAGATCAAAATTATGACAAGCAACCATACCACACTCGCTTGGATCTAATTGTAACCATTTTGCTGTTGTTTCATATGCCTCAGGTAGAATCTTATATTTTCCTATACCTTCACAAGAAAATACTGCATCCCATGATAAATTATTTTTTCTTGCTGTATCTATGATTAATTTAAAACTTAATAATGTAAAAGAAACACATAAAAACTTCTCTTTAAGTTTAGGCAGTGCATTTGGAAAGTCATCCCAGACTATGAAATTATGTGGAGCATTATAAGAAATATCATGAATGTTTTTTTCGGTAAATTGACTTAAATCATATTCAGAAATAATTTCTCTTAGAGCCTTTTTGTGGCCGCCATCAAAATTGTAAGTTGGGGGAGAATGCTCACCCAAATTTAATACTGATTTTAGAGACTTTCTTCTTAATTCATTAGTAATACTAGCCCAATCTCTATTTATATTATGTTCTTTTCCAGCTTTTTCAAAGGCGCATCTAAAGCCAGTATGCCAATCTAAGATCGTTCCACCAGTATCAAATGTTAATGCTTTTATTTCCTTTATAGACATTCTTTAATCCTTAAAAAATTAATTTTTTATCTACCTGTAAATACTGGTTTTTTCTTTGCTACAAATGATTTTGCAGCATTCTGATGATCTTCAGTATCTCTACATAATGTCTGATACAAAGCTTCACTATCCAGCGACGCACTTAAAATACCTTCCTCGGCTAAATTCATATTATATTTCATATATCTTAGTGCTGTAGATGGTCCGTTTGCTATTTGATCAATAATTTCTTTTGCTGTATTTTGAAGATCCTCGTCTCTTGCCACTCTATTTATTATACCGAGTTCTTTTGCTTCATTGGCAGTAAGTATACTGGATAGATAATATAGCTCTCTTGCTTTAGCGGTTCCTACCATTTGTGTAAGAAAAAATGTACCTCCAAAATCACCTGGAAATCCTGCTTTTGCAAATGCAGTTGTTATTTTAGCATTTTCACTAGCAATTCTTATGTCGCAGGCTAATGCTAAAGATAATCCTGCCCCTGCTGCGGCACCAGGTAATACAGCAATTGTAGGGGTAGGCATTTCATGAAGTATTCTTGATGTTTCCATCATACGTCTCAGGTTATTAGTTTTTTCTTGTGTAGTCTCTTTATCATTATCTCTCTCTGCCATATCTTTTAAGTCACCTCCTGCACAGAAGGCATTACCGGCGCCTGTAATTACAACTGCTCTAATAGTGCTATCATTCTCTATTTTTATTAATTCGTGATAAAAATTATTTAACATATCATGGCTTAGAGCATTTCGTCTTTCTGGTCTATTAAAAGTAATAGTTACTATAGAGCCTTCTTTATTTACAATTAAGTCATCACCCATTTTATTTATCCTTTCTTAGTTAATAGATTGACTGCCTCTTATAAGTTTTCCAGGAAGCTCGCCAGTAAATTCACCATTTTGTGATACTTCGATACCTTTAACGAAAGTATGATTATATCCATTAGACTTTTGTATAAGTCTTTTTCCGCCTGCAGGTAAATCGTAGCTTAAGCAAGGTTTAGTTAGTCCTATATTCTCATAATCTATAATATTAATATCTGCTCTCATACCTTCAATCAATGCTCCCCTATCATTAAGACCATAAGTTTGTGCAGTTTTTAAGGTTTGTTTTGATATTAGGTATTCTAAGTTCAGCAACTTTCCTCTTTTACGGTCTCTAGACCAAAATGGTACCATAAAAGTTGGATAACTAGCATCACAAATAGTTGCCACATGCGCGCCGGCATCACCTACTCCACATATTGTATATTTGGATTCGAGCATTTCGGCTATAACATCTAAACTATTGTGTGTATAATTTTCAAAGGTATGCATTAAAAATTCATCATCATTAGAAGAGATAAAATGATCAAGAATAATTTCCCATGGACTTTTATTTAAACTTGAAGCTATTGATGTAATACTCATCTCCTTTGTAGGTTCATAGTTCAATGGCTCTTTTAATAAATAAGTTAATGGAAAAGTTTTTTTGATCCATTTTGTATGAGCATTTTCTGGCACATTATTGATCAAAGTATTTCTAATATTCATATCATTCTTTAATATTTTATTTCTTTCATTATTTGATAAATTTTTTATTTTTTTCCAATCTTCATGGCTAGAGAATGGATTAACGCTAGTATTAAATCCCATTAGTACACCAATTGGTCGACTTCCAACTTGTCCAGTTGTTATAATTCCATTTTTGTTAGCTTTAGAAATATAATTTAGAGTTTCTCTCCATCTTTCCGGAAAATCATTATATTGTATCAGTAAAACTGATAGAGGTTGCCCTGAGTATTTCGATGCTTGAATTAATAATTCCATTTCTCCGGGACCCATGTCAGAATTACATTGTAGAAGTCCTTTCTTAGTATTTTTTAAAGCCTCAGCTATTCCAGCTAATTCTTTATCATCTGCATTTAAACTTGGAACTAAATTACCATCCGCAGATTTATGCTTAGTAGTTCTAGAAGTTGAAACTCCCAAAGCTCCTGCATTTAAAGCATCCTCTAATAAATCTCTCATAGTAATAATTTGGTTTTCATTTGGTTTATACAAGTGGTTTGCTCCATCCTCTCCCATTACAAAAAACCTAAGGGCTGAATGAGGTACTTGTGTTCCGATATCCATAATTCTTTTAGAACTTTCAAGAGCATTTAAATATTCAGGAAATGTTTCCCAGCAAAAATCTATACCTTCTGATAATACTGTTTCAGGAATATCTTCTACACCTTCCATTAAATTTATTAGGAAATTCTCTTTGCCTTTTTTTACTGGAGCAAAACCAACACCACAGTTTCCAAATACACATGTTGTTACTCCATGCCATGAAGAAGGAGTAAGATATGGATCCCATGTAGCTTGTCCATCATAATGAGTATGAATATCTACCCATCCTGGAGTAACAAATTTATTCTCTGCATTTATTACTCTATTACTAGCTCCTGATATTTTTCCGATTTCACATATTTTCCCATCCTTTATAGCTATATCAGATATTTTTTTAGGAGCACCTGTTCCATCAATAATATTGCCATTTTTAATTATTAAATCGTACATAGATAAATTTCCTTAACTAAAATCAGTTTCATATAGTAGTTTGTTTTATTGCTTTGTTCCAGCCATTTCTATAATTTTTAATCTCTGAAGTTTCCATTTTAGGATTAAAACTTTTATTTAATTTCCAAAACTTACTGGAGTCTTCTAAAGAACTTAGTATTCCAGACCCAATAGAAGATAATATTGCTGCACCTTGAGAAGTAGTTTCAGAATTATAGGATCTCTCAATTTTAGTTTTACTTATACTTGATAAAAACTGAATTAACCAATCGTTATTACTCATAGCTCCATCCACTCGCAAAATATTTGGTTTTTGTCCATCTAAAGTCATTGCGTCAAATAAATCTACACTTTGATAGGCAACAGCCTCTAAAGCTGCTCTAACAATTTCAGCTTTGCCGGATGAGGCAGTTAATCCTACTATTGTACCTCTGGCATCTGATTTCCAATGAGGGGCACCCAGACCAGTAAATGCTGGAACAAAATAGACTCCATTATTGTTCTTAATAGTTGAAGCTAATAATTGACTGTCATTTACATTCTTAATAATACCAAGTTCGTCTTTTAACCATTTCATGGAAGCTCCAGATATAAAAATTGATCCTTCGAGCGCATAAGATGTATTATTCTTTATTTTGTAAGCAATTGTACTTAATAATTTATTTTTACTAATTAAAGCTGTATCTCCGGTATTTAACAATATAAAACATCCAGTGCCAAATGTTGCTTTAATATCTCCGGATTTCAAACAGTTTTGACCAATTGCAGCAGCTTGTTGATCCCCAATCATTGCATTAATTGGTATGTTATAATCGACTAAATTTTTATTGGTATTTCCATAATCAAAAATATTATCTGTAACTTCTGGTAAAATATTAATAGGAATTTTAAAGATATCTAATAAATCATCGTCCCATTTATTTTCATGTATGTTATATAAACTAGTTCTGGACGCATTTGTAGCATCTGTATAAAAACTTTTTCCGTCCGTTAATTTAAATAATAAAAAGGAGTCTATAGTTCCTACGGCAAGTTTCCCATTTAAGGATAACTTTTTTGCATTATCAATATTTTTAAGTATCCAAGAAATTTTAGTTGCAGAAAAATAAGGATCAATTAATAAACCAGTTTTAGCATTAATCTTTTCAGTTAGTCCTTTTTTAATTAAATTATCACATGTATCTTTTGTTCTTCTGTCTTGCCAGATTATAGCGTTATATAATGGTTCTCCAGTTATTTTATTCCAAGCAATTATAGTTTCTCTTTGGTTAGTTATACCTATTGATATGATCTTAATGTTTTTTTCTTTAGCAAAAAATATAATGTCTTTTGTAACAGATAAAGTTTTATTCCAAATTTCATTTGCATCTTGTTCTACCCAACCATTTGATGGATATGTAGTAGTAATATCTTTTTGTTCAATATGGATAATTGAGAAATCTAAATCAAATAAAACAGCTCTTGAAGATGAAGTTCCTTGATCAATTGCAATAATAGCTTTCTTCATAAAAAAACCTTACTTTTATTTGAAATACTATATATTATAAATAAAAAAATAACTAACTGTAAAATTAATAGGATTTCTCATTATGACATTACCAAGTATACTAAATAAAAATAATTTTTCTCTTCCTGTAATAGCTGCGCCTTTATTTATTATATCAAATCCAAAGTTAGTTATAGCGCAATGTAAAGCAGGAGTGTTAGGTTCATTTCCAGCCTTAAATGCAAGACCTCAAGAAGTTCTTGATGATTGGTTATCAGAGATTACGGAAGAATTAGCATCTTTTAAATCAAAAAACCCGGATATTCCAGTTGCACCATTCGCTGTTAATCAAATTGTTCATAAATCTAACGATGTTCGTCTCGATAAAGATATGGAAATGTGTATAAAATATAAAGTTCCGGTGGTTATAACTTCACTTGGAGCAAGGCCTGAAGTAAATGAAGCCATACATAGTTATGGTGGTATTGTTTTACATGATGTTATAAATAACCGCTTTGCACATAAAGCTATTGAGAAAGGGGCAGATGGTTTAATTGCTGTTGCAGCAGGGGCAGGGGGGCATGCGGGAGTAACATCTCCTTTTGCATTACTTCAAGAAATTAGAGAATGGTATGATGGTCCTTTAGCTTTATCTGGCTCTATAGCAACAGGAAGTGCTGTTCTTGCATCACAGGCTGCTGGTGCTGATTTTGGTTATATTGGTTCTGCTTTTATAGCTACAGAAGAAGCTAATGCTAATGAGGGGTATAAAGAAGCAATTACAAAATACGCTGCAGATGATATAGTTTATACTAATTTAGTAACAGGAGTACATGGTAATTATTTAAAACCTTCTTTAGCTAATGCGGGTTTTGATCCGGATAATTTACCAACAAGTGATCCGAGTAAAATGGACTTTGGACCTGAGGGTATGGAAAAGAAAAAAGCCTGGAAGGATATTTGGGGCTGTGGACAGGGTATAAATGCAATTAAAGATATATTATCTACTTCTGAATTAGTTAATAAATTAAAAAATGAATATGAAAATGCTAGAAATAAAATATTAAGTGATGCGGCATAATTTTAATGGTGATTAAATGGGAAAATTATTATGAAATTATCATATCCACCTCAAGAAATTAATGTTGAAGAAAGAAAAGATGGAACTTTAATTTTATCTTCCCCATTAGAACTTGAAAAAGTCGAAGTTAATATTCATAATAAATTTAAAAAAACCTGTAATGAATATCCAAAAAATATATGGTTAGCCGAAAGAAATGGTGATTCATGGAGAGAAGTAAACTATGAAACGGCTTATAAATATATTTATTCAATATCTCAATATTTGATTAATATTAATTTAAATCAAAACAAAGGAATAATGATTTTATCTGGAAACAGTGTAGACCATGGTTTGCTAAATGTAGCAGGTTTATGTAGCGGTGTACCTGTCTCTCCAATATCTGTTGCTTATTCTTTAATGAGCAGCGATTACGCAAAATTAAAACATTGTTATGAATTAGTTATGCCAGGGCTAATTTATGTTGATGATGGGGTTATATTTGAGAAAGCATTAGAAAATTTACCATTAGATGACACTGTTGTGGTTTGTTCAAAAAACCCTAGTTTAAAAATACAAATGGAACTTTTTGAAGACATTTTATCTACAATACCAGATAAACAGGTAGATGAAATTTATAATTCTGTTAAACCAGAATACATTGCTAAATATTTATTTACATCTGGCTCAACCGGAATGCCAAAAGGAGTTATAAATACCCAAAAAATGCTATGTGTCAATATGCAGCAAGCGCAACAAGTTAGGCCACAAGAACTAGGGGAAACTATAATAATTGATTGGCTGCCATGGAACCATACTATGGGAGGAAATCATTCTTTTAATGGAATATTTTGGAATGGAGGCACTATGTATATTGATGGAGGTAAGCCAATTCCATCATTGTTTCCTATAACAGTTGAAAATTTAAAAAATATATCTCCTACATATTACACTTCAGTTCCTGCCGGTCTAGCTATGTTATTAGAATCTTTAAAAGAAGATAAAGCTTTACGTCATAATTTTTTTAAAAATTTGGTTTATGTAGCTTATGGAGGTGCTTCTTTACCTCCTGAAATTTGGTATGGTATAAGAGACTTAGCTAAAGATACTACTGGAAGAGATTTAGAGTTAGTATGTGGTTGGGGTGCTACTGAAACAGCACCTTTAGCAACCTCTACTTATTTTAAAATTGATAAACCAGGTAATATTGGATTACCTATACCGGGTATGAAAATTAAGATGATTCCGGTAGGTAATAAAATGGAATTAAGAGTAAAAGGCCCCAATGTAACCCCTGGTTATCTAAAAAGGGATGATTTGACTAAAAAGGCGTTCGATGATGAAGGATATTATTTGATTGGAGATGCTGGAAGGTTAGTAGATAAGAATGATCCTAGTAGAGGTATAGATTTTGATGGAAGAGTTGTTGAAAACTTTAAACTTCTTACAGGCACATGGGTGGATGTAGGTAGTCTAAGATTAGCTGTTATTAATTCTTGTTCACCTTTATTTCAAGATGGACTAGTGACAGGACATGATAAAAATTATTTAGGTTTTTTAGCTTGGCCAAATATTGAAGCGTGTAAAAATTTTTTAGGTATTCAAAATTTAGAATACAAACAAGTTATTAATCATCCGAAATTAAGAAAAGAGATTATTAATAAAATTATTATTCATAATCAAAATTTTCCCGGTTCTAGTACTAAAATTAAAAAAATAGCATTAATGGATAGTCCTCCTTCTTTCGATAATAATGAGATTACAGATAAGGGATATATTAATCAATCATCTGCATTAGAATCAAGATCAAATTTAGTGAATTTATTGTACGATGATAATGAGGTTCATGATGAAGTTATAAGTATAAGTTAAACCTCAAGCCATTCTTTTCTTATTTTATTATTTTTTTCTAACTCTTTAGGAGTGCCTTCAAAAACTATTTTTCCGTGACCCATTAAATACACTCTAGCTGCTAATCTAAGCGCTATTGTTAATTTTTGTTCAACTAGTAAGATTGATATACCTTTACTTGCGATTTTTTTTAATAATTCTGCGACAGTTTCAACCATTTGGGGAGATAGGCCTTCCGTTGGTTCATCTATCATCATAAATTCAGGATTACCCATTAAACATCTGCATATAGTAAGCATTTGTTGCTCTCCACCTGAAAGTGCTGAAGCACTTATATCTGCTCTTTCTTTTAAGTTAGGAAATAAAGTAAACATTTCATCAACAGTCCATTCTGCTTTTGCATTTTTATCTTTTACTCCTAATAATAAATTTTCTTTGACTGTTAATGTAGGGAAGACATCTCTATTTTCAGGAACATATCCAATTCCTTTTAAAGCTATATCATGAGTAGCATTACCTACTATTTCATCATTTTTATAATTAATAGATCCAGAAATAGGAACCAAACCCATTACTGATTTAACTAATGTGGAACGCCCAACACCATTTCTTCCTAATAATGCTATAATTTCTCCTTTAGAAATATCTAAGTTAACACCTCTTAAAATATGAGATTTACCATAATATGCATGTAAGTCAGAAATTTTTAACATTTTCTAATGATCCTCGGTTCCCAAATACGCCTCTTGAACAGCTTTATTTTCTCTAATTTTTGTTGGAGTGTCAGTAGCAATAATTTCGCCATAAACCAGCACTGAAATTCTGTCAGCAAGATCAAATACTACTCCCATATCATGTTCTACAACAACTAGTGTTCTGTTTTCTGAAATTTGTTTAATTAAATTTACTGCTCTCTCTGTCTCTGAATTTGACATACCTGCAGTTGGTTCATCTAACATGAGTGTATCTGCTCCTCCAGCAATAGTTATTCCTATCTCTAATGCTCTTTGGTCAGCATAACTTAAAAGTCCTGCTGGAATATGAGCGCAATGTTTTAAATTAATTTCTTCTAAAATAGAGTCAGTTTTTTCATTTAATTTTTTGTCACCATTAACTAGTCTTATTATTGAATACTTAAAACCCATAGACCATAAAATACCACATCTAATATTTTCATATACAGACATTTTAGGAAAGATATTAGTTACTTGAAAGCTTCTAGCTAATCCTTTTCTATTTATTTCATGAGGTTCGAGGTTATTTATTTCTTTATTATTTAGAGTTATTCTGCCTGAAGTAAGTTTATAGTGGCCTGAAATTAGATGGAAAAGAGTTGATTTACCCGCTCCGTTTGGACCTATAATTGCATGTCTTTCATTTTTTCTAATTTCTAAATTAAGGTTTTTTATAATCTTAGCCTCGCCAAATGATTTAGAAACATTTTTTAGTTGTAAAGCATTACTCATTAGAAATCTCCGTTTTTACAACAGAAATAGCATGATCCCAGCTTTCTTTTGCCATCGGAAAAGTCTTTTTAGATAAAAATATACCTACCAAAATTAGAGTAATAAATATTAGCCATGACATAATTCCATTTGCATTAAATTCAGTCCAGAATATAACAACTTCACCTTCTCCTTTGGAAATTAAAGAACGAAAATAAAGCATTTCTATTATGCCTATTAATCCTATTAAACCAGTAACTACGCTACTTATAGCGAGAAAATAAGGTTTAATTAAGCTAATTAACAGTTTTTTATCTGTTCTTGCTATAGGGCCATGCATAACAATTAGTCCTGCCAGCCCTCCTGGTGCAAACATAACAATTCCAGAGAATGTTAATCCTAAGTAAAGAAGCCACGCTTCTGTAACATCGGCTAATGTTGAATCCAAATAAGTGAGACCGATAGCTCCAACAATAGGTCCTAGAAAATGTCCAGCACCACCAATAAAAGCCATAAAAAGAACAGCCCCTGATTGCACTATACTTACAGACTCAAATCCGATATGTTCATAATTTAATGCATGAAGGCTTCCTGCAGCTCCTGCAAACATTGAAGATAAAGCAAAAGCCTGCCATCTAACCCTTCTAACATTATATCCTATAAATGCTGCACGTTCTGGATTATCTCTTACTGCATTACTCATTCTACCAAATGGAGTTTTTGTTATAATGTACATTAAAGCTACAGCAACTAAACACCAAAATAAGATTAAGTAGTAAATTTCTATTTGTGGTCCAAATGTAATACCAAATGGTTCCGGGCCAACCATTCTATCTGTTTGTATGCCGTCTTCACCATTAAAAAATATTACAAAAATAAGCGTCATTGCTGTAACCATTTCACAAAAACCAAGTGATATCATAGCAAAAGCTGTTCCTGCTCTTCTGGTTGATACGTAACCAACTAATGATCCAAAAAATAATCCTACGACTGCACCAATAAAAGGAAATAATACAGTAGGAAAGTAGGGAAGAGTTTCTTCGCCAATTCCATTTAAAATATGAATTGATGCATAGCCAGCAAGACCAAAATATATAGCATGACCAAAGGACAACATGCCCCCTTGGCCTAACAACATATTATAAGCTACTGTAAAAATAATTAAAACGCCCATTTTTGATAGCAAAGTTAGAGCAAAAGATGAGTCGAATATTAAAGGTAAAATTGCAGCAATAAATGCTACAATAATCCAAGTAGAAAAAGATTTAAAAAAATTTGTCATTAAACGTCTCTATTTCCGAACAAACCACGCGGTCTGAATATAAGCATTAATACTAGAAGTAAATAAGGTAAAATTGGAGCAATCTGAGATATAGTTAAATCAATTAAAATTCTCCATAAACTTTCTATATCAACATTAAAACCAATAAATTCTATGAAATTATTTATAGAATAATCTAATGATATTGCGGACGTTTGAACAATACCAATTAAAATAGATGCCACCAATGCACCTTTTAAAGAACCAAGTCCTCCTACTACTATAACAACAAATACTATTGGACCTAAAGACAAGGCCATTGATGGTTCTGTTCCCAAAGTATTACCTGCTAATACTCCCGCTAAACCTGCAAGTGCACATCCTAAACCAAAAACTAACATAAATACCCTAGGAACATTATGACCTAATGAAGAAACTATCTCTGGATGAGTAAGAGCTGCTTGAATAATAAGGCCAGCTCGAGTTTTTGTAAGAACACTAAATAAAACTATAAACATTGCTACGGATACAACGAGTGTGAACATAGCGTAGGCTTGATATCCCATTCCACTCATAGAAAATAAAGTGAAATCCATATACTCAGGAACATGATAACCTACCGGTACTTTTCCCCATATCATTTGGACTAATTCTTCTATTATATAAAATAGCCCGAATGTAAATAATAATTCTGCAACATGGCCAAATTTATGAACTCTTCTCAAAGCATATTTTTCTACCATAGCTCCACAAAAAGCTATTATAAGTGGTGCAATAAATAAGGCAGGAATAAATCCTATATATTTACTAATTTGATATGCAAAATAGGCTCCCAACATAAAAAAGGATGCATGAGCAAAATTAAGTACTCCCATCATTCCAAATATCAAAGTTAGACCACTAGAAAGCATGAATAGTAGCATTCCATAAAGAAGACCATTAAATAATGTAAATAAAACTACATCCAATTTATTACCCCATTAAGCTTCAAAAAATTACTTTTTTGGTCTTTTCATTTTACATGTAGTAGGTAGTGTAATATCGGCCATATTTACCCAGCCATCTGTTACATATGCCATGCCATAATCTTCATTATTATAAATGAATGTTTTTTCTACATCAGTAGATATATGACTTAAAACCATATCAAAATGCATTTGATGGTCTTCAGGTCTCATATAAACATCTCCATGAGCACCTCTTGCTGTCATACCCTCCATGGCCCAAGCAACAGCAGTAGGGTCAGCTGTACCTGCTTTTTCCAAAGCTGCAGCAAACATTTCCATCATAAATCTTTGCCTATCTGCATATGGACTTTTATTTGAAAAAGCCATGTATTCTGCATCTATCTCTTTTAACCAATCAGGATGAGATGGATCATTTTCATGAGCTTCTGTTACTTGAACAATAGGATTAAAAGTAGAAATTTTTACTCCCATTGAATTCATGGCAGCAGGAATTCCTGCATAAATTGTATAGAATTTAACTTTTAATTGAGAATTAGCTGTTGCAGTTATAAGTCTAGCTGCATCAGGTCCCCAGTTTCCTGTAAGAACAGTATCTGCTCCACTAGAAGTAATTTTTGATACATATGGGTTGAAATCCAAAATTTTACCAAAAGGAACTATAAGTTCGTCACCTACAATTTCTATTTGAGGGGCTCTTTCTGCTAGCAATCTTCTTGCAGCGGCCTGAAAAGATTGCCCATAAGCATAATTCTGATTTAAAAGATATACTTTTTTAATACTAGGGTCTTTAGTCATTTGAGATACTAATGCAGCAACTTTCATATCTACATTTGCATCAAATCTGAAATGATAAAAATTACAAAGTTCATTTGTAAATGATGTAGTTACAGCAGAGTGATTAAGAAACATAATTTCTTTTCCTGGGTTTCTTTTATTATGTTTACCTAAAGTTTTTATAATATTTAGGGCATGGTTTGAGCCAACTCCTTGAGTAACGTATCTGATATCTTCATCGATAACTTTTCTCAACTGTTGAATAGTTTTTTCTGCCACCATTGCATTATCATAAGGAACTATTTCAATATGTTTGCCTCCTAAAACTCCTCCAGCCTTATTGATTCTTTCCGCATAAAACTCTAAACCTTCAATTAGGTCTAATCCTACAGAAGCTAATGGACCTGACATTGGTTCAATAATAGCAATTTTAATAGTATCTTCTGCTTTAACTGCAGAAGTATAATATGCAAATGCAATAGCAATTAAAAATATTTTAAAAAATTTGTTTAACATTTGAAGTTCCTCACCCATAGTTGAAATTCACAGAGGCTTATATTACATTGGCCTAAACAAAGTTCAATATATTTTTTTTATTTAATTAGGATTTATAATGTTTATTAATAATTTATTTTCAATTAAAAATAAAGTTGCTCTTGTAACTGGTGGTTCAAGAGGAATAGGAGAAATGATTGCATCAGGATTTTGTGCTAATGGTGCTAAGGTTTATATTACCGCAAGGTCTAAAAACATAGTTTTAGATACAGCAAAAAGAATTTCAGATGCATACGATTCTGAGTGTATAGGAATAGAATCTGATATTTCTACACTTTCTGGAGTTAAAGAGTTATCAAAAATAATAGGCAATAGCGAGGATCAATTAGATATATTAGTGAATAATGCTGGGGCAGCCTGGGCAGCTCCTCTAGAGGATTTTCCTGAGG
>PTKH01000009.1 GCA_002937655.1 Alphaproteobacteria bacterium MarineAlpha9_Bin3
TTCTTTGGTGGTTTCCTAACCACCTCTTTAGCAGTATTTATATAGCGCTCGCAAGCTGGAGCTCAAATCAGCGCTTATATAATAATACATTATATATTTATTTTAGTAAACTTCTTATAGGATTTATTATAATATTATATTTTAAATAAAATAATTTTTGGAGATGAGAATGTTTGATTACCCAGAAGGTATTAGATCAAGAATAATAAAAAATATTAATGGATTATCAATGCATATTCTTGAAGCTGGTTATGAGAATAACATAAATAAACCATGTATTTTTTTACTTCATGGATTTCCAGAGCTCGCATATAGTTGGAGAAAAATTTTAAAACCATTATCTGATGCTGGTTATTATGTAATTGCTCCAGATCAGAGAGGATACGGACATACGGAGGGGTGGAATAATAATTTTGAAGGAGATATATCAGAATATGAGATATCAAATTTAATAACTGATGTAATAAGTTTAGTATATTCTTTAGAAAAGAAGTCAATTGATTGTCTTGTTGGTCATGATTTTGGTTCTATTGTGGCTGCACACGCTGCAACTATTAGACCAGATATATTTAAATCAGTTGTATTAATGAGTGCGCCCTTTAGCGGTATGCCTTCATTAGAATTAAGTAGTGTTAATCAAAAATCAGATATACATGAGGATTTAAAAAACTTAGTGCGACCAAGGAAGCATTATCAATGGTATTACTCAACTAAAAATGCAAATGATGATATGTATAATTCAAATCAAGGTATGAAAAAATTCTTACGAGCATATTATCATGTAAAAAGTGGAGATTGGAAATATAATGTCCCTTTTAAACTAAATGGATGGACTGCTTCTGAGTTGGAAAAAATGCCTGGTTATTATATTATGGATTATTTATCAGGTATGGCAGAACAAGTGGATATAGAAATGCCATCTGAGGAGGAAATAAGCAGTTGTAAATGGCTTACCGACAAAGAATTAGAATACTATGTAGATAATTTTAATAAAACCCAGTTTCAAGGAGGTCTAAACTGGTATAGATGTATGGTGGATAGTAAAGTACAATCTAATTTAAGAATTTACAGTGATTTAAAAATTCATACTCCATCCATGTTTATCGCTGGAAAAAAAGATTGGGGCATATTTCAAAAACCAGGAGTATTAGAAAAAATGCAAGAAGATACTTGCACTAATATGAAATCTTGTGAGTTAATAGAAGGCGCAGGTCACTGGGTGCAACAAGAAAAACCGGAACGAGTAATAAAATTATTATTGAACTTTTTATATGAGTTATAATTATATTTTAACTATTGCTTTACCTATAATTTTTCTATCAGCTATCGCTTTCATTGCATCTAAAGTATTTTCTAATGACACTTTCATAGAAATTCTTGGCTTTATATAGCCTTCTTCTATCCATTTATATAACTGTTCAAAATTTTGTAAATTTACTTGAGGGGTTCTTTCTACAAAAGCTCCCCAAAAAACACCTACTATATCGCATGATTTTAATAAAGCTAGATTCGCAGGCGCAGAAGGTATTCTTCCAGAGGTAAAGCCAATAACTAATAATCTGCCTTCCCATGCGATACATCTTAATGACTGATCAAAAACATCTCCACCGACAGGGTCATAGATTACATCAGCACCTCTGCCGTCTGTCATTGATTTTACAGTTTCTTTAAATTCCCCATTCGAATAATTAATAGTTTCATCAGCGCCATGCTCTTTTGCAACACTACATTTTTCATCTGTACTTGCGGTAGCTATTACTTTTGCTCCCATAGCTTTGCCTATTTCTACTGCTGCTAGACCAACTCCTCCAGCAGCTCCATGAACTAAAAGAGTTTCTTCTGCCTTTAATTTTCCTCTCTGAATTAAGGCATGTGCTGAAGTGCCATATACCATTGGTAAAATTGAAGCTATTTCATAATCTACATTATCACTTAATGGGATTATTTTCTTTTGTGGAGCTTTTACAATTTCTGCAAATGCTCCATGACCTGTCATGGCTATAACTCTTTGTCCTATTTTATAATTAGTAACATTTTTGCCAACCGCAGTGATTTCTCCTGCGGCTTCTGCTCCTGGTGCAAATGGGAATTCTGGTTTAAATTGATATTTACCCTCTACCATTAAAATATCAGGAAAGTTTATACCTGCAGCATGAACTTTAATATTTACTTCGTCATCTTTTATAATAGGCTCATTTATTTCTTCTACTTTTAAGTTTTTAGCTGGACCAAATTCTTTACATACTAAAGCTTTCAATGTTCTCTCCTCATTTTTTTAATTTGATGACTATTTTATAATAAATAAAAAAAAATTATATTAAACTAAATTTAATATTTATTCCAATAATAAGTTATCTGATAAAGTTACATAAAAAGACCCTATAGTAAGTGGTATTTTTACTTCAGTTGGGAAATAAAGGTTATATTTAGATAGTTTCTTTAGTATTATAATGCCTTCTCTAGGATGCTTCTTTAATTCTTTTTTTGAATAACCTGCGATTCTAACAATTCTAAGTTTACATTTAAGTTCATTTTTATTTTTTTCTATTTGTATAAATTTTAAATCAAATCGTCTTCTTCCATCAAATACATTAATTATTTGGTTGCAGCTATTATCTTTAGTAATCTTTAAACCGAGAGCTATTATAGAATTAACTGGATCTAATGTCTCCTTAAGTAAATTGTCAGAAACTTTTTTTCTTCTAGTATCCATATTTGGATCAGGGTATGCGTCAATAATTTTAGGATAATTATTTTGATATTTTATATTTATATATCCTGTTTCTTTATTTTCTCTTTTATCTTGTATATTATAAAAAGACGGCTTTATATTAAATTTATTTATTAATCCTGATACTATTATAGTCTGTTTCCATGGGTAAAAAAGTTTAGTAATTCCAGAAGTAGTAGATAAAACTTTTAAATTATATTCATTATTATTTATTTCTAATACAACTTTAGACTCACCTACTTTAAATCCTGATAAATAACCTTCAATATTAATATTCCATGTTTTTGAAAACGCATAGTTATTAAATAAAAAATAAAAAAATATTAATATTAATTTATAAAACAAAAATATTTCCTACAAGCGAACTATTCATAATATCTATTTCTAAATAAACTGATTTAGATACATAAATACCTGGTATAGTTTTTAAGCCAATAATTGACCTTTGTTTAAAAAAATTTTTTCTATTCATTGGTGTCCTTAAAAAATATATATTTTACAAATGTTTTAATTAATAAATTTTTACTTATGTGATAAACATATAGATCATATATTAGAGAATATATTTTATAATTCAACAAAGGTGTAAATTGACTAAAAAATCTGCTTTAGTTTTGTTTTCAGGAGGACAAGATAGTACGGTTTCTCTTTTATGGGCATGTCAAAATTTTGATTATGTGGAAACCGTGGGTTTTAATTATAATCAGAGGCACATTATAGAGATGGAATGTAGAAATACTATTCTTACCAATATAAAAAATATATCTAAGAAATATTCTGATATTATAATTCAAGACCATGTTATTGATATTCCATCATTAGGCAAAATATCAGAAACATCTCTTACAAGAGATACAAAGATTTATATAAAAAAGAATGGACTACCTAACACTTTTGTACCGGGAAGAAATTTACTTTTTTTTAACTATGCTGCAGCTCTAGGTTGGAGAAGAGATATTTTTGATTTAGTTGGAGGTATGTGTGATACAGATTATTCTGGTTATCCTGATTGTAGAAGAGATACAATTTCATCTTTAGAAAAAACTA
This sequence comes from Alphaproteobacteria bacterium MarineAlpha9_Bin3, assembly GCA_002937655.1. Lineage (GTDB taxonomy): Bacteria > Pseudomonadota > Alphaproteobacteria > TMED109 > TMED109 > TMED109. Next base: position 3,779 of record PTKH01000009.1, read on the forward strand.
TATCACTAGGATTGGACAAACAAATAAATATTCACACACCTTTAATGAATATGAATAAATCAGATATTTGGAATTTATCTTATGAGTTAGAGGGTAAAAAATTTCAGAAAATTTTAATTAATGACACCCATACTTGTTACATTGGTGATAGGTCAAATTTAAATGATTGGGGCTATGGTTGTGGTGATTGTCCAGCTTGTATCTTAAGGAGAGATGGATATAATGAATGGTTAAATTCTAATGACTTATAACGTTAAAGAGATATTTTATTCAATTCAAGGAGAAGGTTTTCATACTGGAAGGCCATCAATATTTTGTCGTTTTTCAGGGTGTAACTTATGGAATGGTCTAGAAAGAGATAAAGAGTCGGCTAAATGTAGCTTTTGTGATACAGATTTTATTGGTACTAATGGTCAGGGAGGAAGTAAGTTTGTTAATGAAGAGGAATTAGTAAGTGAAATTATTTCTTATTGGCCTAATGCATCGGAGCCATTTGTTATTCTCACAGGAGGTGAGCCAATGTTGCAAGTTGATAAAAAATTAATTAAAGAGTTAAAAAAATATAAATGTGAAATTGCTATTGAAACCAATGGCACTCTTAAAGTTCCAGAGAACATAGATTGGATTTGTGTAAGTCCAAAAGCAGGAAATAAGTTAGTTCAAATAAGGGGGGATGAATTAAAGTTAGTATATCCCCAAAAAAACCTTGCTCCAGAGGATTTTGAGAAATATTCTTTTAAAAATTTTAGTTTACAGCCAATGGATGGAGAGTTAAAGGTTCATAATACAAATTTAGCTTTAGAGTATTGTAAGAATAATCCTAATTGGAGAATATCTTTACAGACTCATAAAATTATAGGAGTGCGTTAAAATATATGCTTATTTATAAAGATTTTACTTTTGATTCTGCACATGTTTTAGAAGGATATGATAAGACTCATCCGTATGGAAGAGTTCATGGCCATTCTTTTAGGGCTAGAGTATGGATCAAAGGAAACCCAGAATCAAAAAATAGTATGATAACTGACCTAGGTTTTATAGATAAAGAATGTGAAAATGTTAAAGTTTTATTAGATCATAACACTTTAAATAATGTTGATGGGCTAACAAACCCTACATTAGAAGGTTTGTGTATTTTTATTTGGAAAAAATTGATAATAAAATTTTCTGATTTAAATAAAATTGAAGTCCATAGAGACCAAAGTGGAGAAGGGTGTATTTATCATGGTCCAGAAAAAAATTAATAAAATTAAACAATTAGGAAATATAATTAATACCCCAAATGATCCTTCATCTGCTATTCTTGAAAAAGTTAATAATCCTCATAATGATGAATTATATGTAGCAAGATTTAGTGTTCCTGAATTTACTTCTTTATGCCCTGTAACAGGTCAACCAGATTTTGCTAATATAATTATTGACTATATTCCTAAAAAATATTTATTAGAATCAAAATCATTTAAGTTGTTTATGCAGTCTTTTAGAAATCATGGAGCATTTCATGAAGATGTAACTTTATATATTGCTAAAAGGATAGTTAAGGAAGTTAAGCCAGTTTGGTTAAGAATAGCAGGTTATTTTTATCCGCGTGGCGGAATACCAATAGATGTTTTTTGGCAAACAGATAATCCCCCCAAAAAAGTATGGATTCCTGAAAATAGTATTCAAGTTTATAAAGGTAGAAATTAAAACTAGAGGGCACTAATGAAAATTATTCCGAATAATAAAAATAGTGATTTTGTTTGTTTTATTGAGGGATTAGATATATCAGAAGGTATTTCTCTTTCAGACTCAAATAAAATAGATAAATTAATTAACAAGTATGCTGTTGTAGTATTTAGAGATCAATTAATTACAGATGAACAACAAATAGAGTTTACAGAATTATTTGGAAAAATAGAAAAGCCCGGAAATAATTCTTCAGTTCAAAAAAGTACAGATAGAAGACTTACTTCTAAAATGGCTGATGTTTCAAATATTACAAAATCGTCAACAGTTTATGATAGAAATGATCCTACAAGAATATTTAATTTAGGAAATAGGCTTTGGCACTCTGATAGCTCATTTAAAAAGATTCCAGCAAAATATTCTTTATTGTCTGCTAGAACTGTTGCTAAGAAAGGAGGCAATACTGAATTTGCTGATATGAGAGCTGCTTATGATAAATTGGATAAGAATTCGAAATCTATTATCAAAGATATGGTATGTGAGCATTCTTTAATTTATTCTAGACAAAGATTAGGTTTTGACATGAAAACAGAATTAAGTGATAGAGAATATAAAAATTTTTCTCCAGTACTTCAACCTTTAGTTAGAATAATACCTATGACTAAAAGAAAATTAATTTACTTATCTAGTCATATAGGAAAAATTAGAGGCTGGTTAAGAGAAGATTCTATGTGCTTTATTAACGATTTAATGGAACATGCTACAGCTAAGAAATTTGTTTATATTCATAAATGGAAAATAAATGATTTAGTAATTTGGGATAATAGGCAGGTAATGCATAGAGTTAGACATTTTGACGATACTAAAGAGTATAGAGATATGAGAAGGACTACAATATTAGGTGAAGAGAAGTTAATTTAAATAAATTTAAAATTTAACAATATTGATGTATATTTTATTATAATAAAACATATGGGTAAAATCTTTGGAAAATAAATTTATTGATTATCTTGAGGAGTTTTCAAGTAATTTAGATTATTTGAAAGAAAATTTGTTTGAAGAAATTGAACAAACAATTAACTGTATAAAAAATAGTCTAAATTCTGGAGGAAAGATTATTTTTTTTGGTAATGGAGGATCTGCCTCTGACAGTCAGCATTTATGTGCTGAGTTTGTAGGTAGATATAAAAAAAATCGTGATCCTTTACCTGCTATATCCCTAAACACAGATACTTCCATCTTAACAGCAGTTGCAAACGATATGGGTTATGAAAAAGTCTTTGAAAGACAAGTTCAGGCTTTAGCAAAAAAAGAAGATTTATTATTTGCTATATCCACTAGTGGTAAAAGTAAAAATGTTATTAACGCCGTAATTGCTGGAAAAAAGAAAGGTATTAAAATTATATCACTTACTGGAAAGCATGATAGTGAGTTGTCTTCTTTATCAGATATTTCAATAAAAGTGCCTTCAAATAAAGTAAATCATATTCAGGAAATGCATATTTTGATTGGTCACTTTATATGTGAAATGATAGAAGATAATATATAATTATTCTGTATATTTACATTCAGCAGTAGCTATTAATTTCATCTCGTGAATTTTTCTTCTTGCTTCTCTTATAGTTAAATATACTTTTCCTTTAGGTGGTTGTATATAATTTTCGCCAAATGCTAAAACTTCTTCTTCTTCGCTTAACACAAGACAATTTACTAGTTTTTTAATTTTTTGATCTCCAATTTCGACATCAATTTCCATGATTCTGGGGCATAAAAGTACTTTACTTTTCTCTAAAATAGAACATTTTGGTGGATATAACTTGTTTATAACTATATTTGATTCTGCTATAGTGTAATTTTTCATACTAAAATATAATATAACTATTAATATGGATCTGAAGAACATTTAGCACCCGCAATCAAAGTTAATCCATGAATTCTAGTTCTAGTTCTTAATGTTAAATATATTTTTCCACCTGGCTTTTCTAAAAAAGATTCACCAAACGCTAATATTTCCTCTTCTTCGCTAAATAATGTACATCTAACTAAATGTTTATTTAAGTCTCCTTTAATTTCTACTTCTACTTCAATAATTCTTGGGCACAAAAGGCCATTTTTTTCTTCTAATAGAGTACATTTTGGAGGATATACTGTTTTTACTTTAATAGGGTTGTCTGCATAAGACATGTTTATAAAAAAATAATTTAATATCAAAGATATAAACAATATTTTCATGGTGCCAACCAACACATAGAAATATTTTTACTTAATTCAAATTTTGCACGCCTATGTCCAGAATGAATTAAGTATAACCAATCTAGACTTTTAATAAGTATATCTATCCTTCCAAAGTTAACTTTATATTTATTTAAATCTTCATTTTGAATATTTTTGAGACTATTATCTATATCCTCTGGTTTTGATATAGTTGTGCTAGGTGGATAAGGAGTAGAATAACACTCTCTACTCATACTAGGAGTAGAATCCCACGCTGCATCCCATATTTTATTTTTATAGTTTAAAATTGCTGATCCTATTATTCTAATTTGAATTTTTTTATTTGGTTCATAAATGCTAACAGATATTTTTTTATTATTTTTTATTTCTAACCACTTTTCCGAACGAATGTCTGTATTAAAAGAAATAATATTATTTTCTTTATTAATTTTTCTTAATACTACTGTTCGAGATGAGGGGTATCCATTTTTATCTATCGTGGATATAATTGGATAGTGAAAAGCGGATTTAGTATTTTTAACCCCATCTTTCAGATCATTCCAAATTTGATTGTAAATTTCATTTAAAGTCATATTTTTCATTTTACTAATATAAAATATATTTAAGAAGTAGAAAAGTTAATCTAGATAAAAAGAAAAACTTTTCTACCCCAACTATACGTTTTGCGTAATTAGGGGAATCTATTTGCAAAACTGTACAAAAAATCTACGATTTTAATTTTAATTTAGATTGTGTATAATTATATTTTAATTAATATTAATACTTAATATATAGGAGATTAAAGGTGTTAAAAAAAACTGTTATTTTAGAAAAGAAAAATAATATTGCGATAGTTACTTTAAATAGGCCTGACAATGCAAATGCTATTAATTTAGATCTTGTAAAAGATTTATATGATGCCTTTAAAGATTGTCATCACGATGATGGCATTAGAGCTGTTGTTTTTACTGGAAGTGGATCGATGTTTAGTGGGGGAGGAGATCTAGGTTCTTTTCTTGCAGAGTCTGATAATTTAGGCCCATTCATTACAGATATGACTACTTACTTTCATTTGGCTGTTACTTTAATGCATAGAATGGAAAAACCGATTATAGTTGCATTAAATGGAACTGCAGCAGGAGGAGGTTTAAGTTTAGCTTTATCAGGCGATATTATTATTTCCTCTGAAAATGCTAAATTTTCTGCTGCATATACTGCTGCTGGTTTATCACCAGATGGTTCTATGACATACATTATGCCCAGACTTATTGGATTAAAAAAAACAAAAGAATTAATGATTTCTAACAGAAGGTTTACTGCAGATGAAGCTTTAAATATGGGGATTATAGATCAAGTAGTTAAAGAAGAAGATCTAAACACTATAGCTATTGAAAAAGCAGAAGAGTTATCAAAGGGCGCGACTAAGGCTTTTGGTGCTGTTAAAACACTGCTGGCGGATAGTTTCTCAAGTACATTAGAGAGTCACTTAGAACAAGAAGCAAGGTCTCTTAATATAAGAGCACAAGGGCATGACGGCAAAGAAGGTGTAAAAGCTTTCATAGAAAAAAGAAAACCAAACTTTAAAGGATACTAGATAGGTAAAATTATGAACGTAACTGAGCATTCTAAATCTAAAATATTAGTTAATAATAAAAATATGGCATATGTTGAGATGGGGCATGGAGAAACTATGTTGTTTCTTCATGGAAATCCAACTTCTTCGTATTTATGGAGAAATATTATGCCTTATTTTTCTAATAAAAAGAGATGTATAGCCCCTGACCTAATTGGCATGGGTGATTCTGAAAAACTAGATACAAATGATGAAGGAACCTATAATTATTTTGAACATCAAAAATGGCTTAATGATTTTTTAGAATTATTAAATCTAGGTAATAAAATAATACTAGTTCTTCATGATTGGGGAAGTGCTCTAGGTTTTGACTGGGCAAGTAAGAATATTGATAGGGTTGCAGGAATAATTTATATGGAGGGAATAGTATGCCCACTAACCTGGGATAACTGGGATGAAAAATCTGCACCATTATTTCAAGCATTTAGGTCTGATGCTGGAGAGAATATGATCATCGAAAAAAATATATTTGTTGAAAGAGTACTACCAGGCTCTGTTTTAAGAGGATTAACTGAGGAAGAAATGGAAGTATATAGAAGACCATTTTTAAAGAAAGAAGATCGTCGACCAACTTTAGACTGGCCAAATCAAATTCCAATAGATAATGAACCAAAAGATGTAGTTAGTGTTGTTGATAAATATTCCAAATTTTTAAGTAAAAATAATACTCCAAAATTATTTATTAATGCTGAGCCTGGAGCTATTTTAATTGGTAAACAAAGAGAATTTTGTAGATCTTGGCCCAATCAATCTGAATTTACTGTACCAGGAAGTCACTTTATCCAAGAAGATTCTCCTGATTTAATAGGTGAAGGTATACTTAATTGGTTAAATTCAGAGAAGTTATAATTTTTTTATTAATAATATTATTGCCTTTCTATAATATTGCTTATTCAATTGAATCAGCAGCTCATAAAGTTGAAGTAGCTAAATGTTTTGGTGTTATTATGACTATAAAAAATAATAGTAAAAATAAAGATAATATTGAAAAGGCTAATAATATTGTAGAATTATATTTAGATAAGATAATTAATTTAAATATAGGATCAATTATGATGAAGGAGATGAGCGAGAAAGCAGCAGAAGAAGTGTTTACTGATTTAAAAAGCTATCCATCAACTTATTTCGATACATTATTAAATAAATGTATAAATACACTTAGAATAGGCTAGTTATTTTCTTATAGCAGATGAATTTAAAGTAACCTCATTTTTATATGACCAGCAGGCAGTATAATTACCAGTCCAACCTCTGCCTTCTTTTTTAAGATTATCAAATCTTACTTTTCTAAATGCAGCATGGCATCTGCCACATGATAGAGCTAGCATACATACAGATCTCTTAATGCTCTCAGGATTCTCTTCTTCAAAAGCTTTATTTAAATTCCTGGAAGCGTGCACAGCATCTGAATAATATCTATTAAATGCTTCTGGTATAATCCAAACTAATCGTTCTGCATTGGTGGATTTTACATGTGCAACACTTGTTTTACGAGGCCAGAAGTCTTGAACTTGAGCTAAAAGGTTATAAATTTCTATACCATCTTGCTTAGCTTCCCTTGCATGAATTAATGAATAAGTTTCTAGAGGTTCCATTTTATTCTGATTACTTATGATAATTGTAGACCCATCAGAGGAAGTTACAGCATCACCCGGAAGAGCAATAAGTGTTGCTAATCTCTCTAATCTAGTCCACATTGCCTGCATTGCTTGCTGTCTAACATCTACCATAGTTTGCTTTTCTTCTTCAGCAAAAGAAAAATTTATACTAGATAAAAAGATGACTAAAGTGATTAAAATATTTAATATAATTTTCATAAGTACCTCTTCAAATAAAAATATTTTATACCATATAGTATATAAATGTGTTAATCAAACAAAAGATATTAACTTAAATTTATATCGAAAGTTTAATATGTCTAGGTATATTTTAAATCTAATTTTAATCTTATTTTCTATTGTATACACTAAAAATAGTTTTGCTAATTATAATGAAGCAATAAATGATTATAATAATAAGAATTGGCTTAAAGTATTTGAGCATTGTGATAGTGAATTAGAAGATTTAAAATGTTTAAATTTATTAGGAGTTATGCATCTAAATGGTTTAGGAACTAAAATAGATTATATTAATGCTAAAAAGTATTTTATAAATGCAAAAGAACTAGGAAGTAAGAATGCCGAATTCAATTTAGGTTGGATGGCCCTTAAGGGATTAGGTGAAGAGATTAATTTGGAGCTTGCATCAAAATATTTTAAAAATTCAAATTCAAAAAATAAAATTATTGTAAAAAATTTAAACACTTTAGACATAGAATCTGAAAAAAATTTAATTAAATTAAAAAGAAATAATTTAATCTCAAAATATGGATATTTTTACACAAATTATATAAAGTTAGAAAAACTATTTCACTCTAAACTTAATATTGAAAATCAAATTATTAAAAACATTTCACAAATAAAAAATAAATTAGATTTGTTTGATGCTTTATTAATTGAAAAAGATGAAAATATTATTGCTATAAAAAATAATATAAATAAGGAACAAGAAATTATTGTAAAATTATTATTAATAGAAGTTGATAAAGATTTAGATAAATTTGAAGAGGCTATAACAAAATTATATTCAGTTCTTCAAAATTTTGATATTAATAATATTTAGGAGCTGTTATGAAGAAAATTATAATTATATTTTGCATGCTAATTATTAGTTCTAATGTTTCATCAGAAGAAATTTTACGCTCTGTAGTTATTCCTTTAACGGAAGATGATTATAATAAAAAAGCAACTAAAAACTGTAGATCATTTTCTGAAGTATTATTAGAGGCAAAAAAAGAGTGGAAACATATAATCCCATTTAAATTAACGGAAGAAGGCTTAAAAAATTTCTTAATTGGTTATAATAAACAAGAAAAATTAGAAGCTGATATTGTTACTGTTTGGCCATCCTATATAGGTAGAAGAGATCAATATTACGTTTTAATTGGAAATAATAATTGTTTTGTTAAATGGTTAGAATTACTTCCAAACAGTATTCAAGAAATTATAGATATAGGATCAAATAAAAATATATAAAATGTGTTATTATTCTATTTCAAATTTTGGAATTGTAAATCCATCATTTTGTTTTTCAAATACGACTTTGACACGATCGCCTATGCAAACTTCCTCAATTTTATCAGTTAATATATTAGAAATAATTCTAGCCCCTTCATCCAGTTTTATACACGCAACGATATAAGGCGTATCTTCTTTAAATGCTGGCCCTGCTGGTGCATAAACAATAGTAAAAGAGTATATTTCTCCTTTTCCTGAGACTTGTCTCCATTCAATTTTATTACTATTTGCAGCACTTGTAAGTTGTTTAGAATATAAGAAATATTCTTCTGTATCTATAGAATATTGAACCATTAATTTTTTATCATTTGCAGAATCCCAATAAATTTTGGAGTCAGGGTCTATTGTAGGTCGAGGTTTTTTAAATTCCATATTAAGAACTTTCTCTTGATAGTATTAATGTTGCAGAGCTAGATAGTACGCCGCCAGTTCCGTGACAAAGAGCATTTATTGGATCATTTATTTGTCTTTTTCCGCATATTCCCCACAATTGTCTGGTAGCTTCAACGATTGTAAATATTCCATACATGCCTGGATGGCAATAACTTAGTCCTCCTCCGTTGGTATTAAGAGCAAAATCTCCACCAGGTGCTGTTCTTTGATTTTTTACAAAATCTTTTCCCTCTCCAAAATTGCAAAATCCTATTGCTTCTAGAGTTAATAAAACTGTTATTGTAAATGAGTCATATAGCATTGTAATATCTATGTCTGACGTGTCCAATTTTGCCTGTGCAAAAGCTAATTTACTAGATTGAGAAGCAATTTCTAATTTTTCCATATTTGGCATATAGTTAATGCTAGAATGACTATTACATTCCCCAAAACCTTTTATATAAATTGGATTTGTTTTTAAATTTTTAGCTTTTTCTTCAGAAGTTATAATAATAGCTCCGCCTCCATCCGTAACTAAACAGCAATCCGATCTATGAAGTGGGCTTGATATTGGTTTTGAATGCATCGCTTCTTCAATTGTTAAAGGCTCTTGAAATGCTGCATTTTTATTCATAGTTGCCCATGACCTAGTCGATACTGCTATTTCAGCTAGTGTCTCTCTAGAACTTCCATATGTAGCCATATGTTTTTGTGCAGCTAAGGCATAACCGCCAACAGGAAGAGGTAAGCCACTAACTACTTCAAATTGATTGCTATAAAGAGCAGGTCTATCGCCTAATACTCTCGACATATTCGACTTTTGTAGGCTACCATATAAAACGAGTACTGTATCACAAAGACCTGCATTAATAGCTTGAAATGCATGATTAACATGAATTAAGAAAGTTGAACCACCAACGTTAGTTCCTTCAATCCATTTAGGAGACTTTATTCCTAAGTACTCAACTAATAAATTAGGTTGCATTAAGCCTGGACCCGGAACTCCCCACATACCAGCAACGGCAATTCCATCAATATCAGACATTTTTAAACCGGCTTGATTAAGTGCTTCTTCAGCACAATATTTTTGAATTGTTAATTCACTGTTTCCTTCAGCAGCTCTACCTCTTTCTTGAAGAGGAAAGTCTGATACACCAACGATACAAGGTTTTCTATCCATAATTTACCTTTACTGGAGGCCCGGGACGGAATCGAACCGCCGTACGGGGATTTGCAGTCCTCTACATAACCACTCTGACACCGGGCCATTTTAATAAATTAATATTTCATAGATAAAAGTAAAGCTACATAAAAATAAAATATTATTTAAAATAAATTTAGAAACATATACTCTATATTAATAATTAGGTAAATTATTATTATTATGAATTTTTAATTTTTGAGGTTTCTATTGTTTCTAAGTAATATATATAAAAATTATATATTTAAGTTTCCTAGAACTTTACTAATATTATCAGTAAGTTTTTTATTTATTTTTGGTTATTTTGCAAATAATTTAATTATTGATGCTTCATCTGATACTTTAATACTAGAGGGTGATAAAGATTTAGCATATACACAGATAGTTAATAAAAGATATTATTCTCCCGACTTTTTGATACTTGCTTATACGCCAAAAGAAGATTTATTTTCAAAAATAACATTAAATAATATAGAAAATATTTCATCAAAGATTTTGAAAATAGAAAATGTAGATAATGTAACCTCTATTTTAAATGTACCTATATTATTAAGTCCACCTAAACCGATAACGGAACTACTAGAGAATATTCCTACACTAAAATCTGAAAATATTGACCTAAATTTAGTAAAAAAAGAGTTTATTAACAGTCCTCTGTATAGTGATAATCTTGTAAGTAAAGATTTTAAAACAACCTCAATAATAATAAATTTAAAGGAAGACGTAAAAGGAATAAAGTTAAGAGACGATAGAAATTTACTTAGGGAAAATAAATCTAAATCAAATTTAAGTGATAAAGACCTTCAAAAGTTAAATGACATAGAAAAACTATATAATAACCATAAGCAGCTAGTTAAGGAAATTAATGAAAATACAATAAAAGAAATTAGAGAAATTATAGAATCTGTTAAGGGTGAAGAAATAATTTTTCTAGGTGGTTTAGGAATGATAACTAATGATGTTATAGACTATGTAAAACAAGATCTTAAAATATTTGGTCTTTCTATATTATTTTTTCTAATAATCACTCTAGTAATTATATTTAGAAATATTAGATGGATTATAATACCAATTATTACATGTTTCTTTTCTGTAATAATTACCTCTGGTATTTTAGGAATATTTGGTTGGAATATTACTATTATTTCTTCTAATTTTATTTCACTTCAATTAATATTTACTATGGCTATAACTGTTCATTTAACAGTAAAATATAGAGAATTATATTCTTTAAATAGACAAATAAACCAAAAAGAATTGCTACTTGAAACTTTGACATCAATGTCTAAGCCATGCTTTTATACTGTTGCAACAACTATTGTTGGTTTTTCGTCCCTAGTGTTTTCAGGTCTTTTACCCGTAATTAACTTTGGTTGGATGATGAGTATAGGAATTATCATTTCCTTGATATCATCTTTTGTACTGTTTCCTATTTTACAAATTAATTTAAATAAAATAGAACCAAATTATAGTTTTGAAGAAATGTTTCCACTTCCTAAAATATTTTCAAAAATTTCAAATTTTATAGGAAAAAAAGTTATTTTTATAGCTTTTCTTATTTTTATATTTGGCGTTGCAGGAATTATTCAGCTAAGGGTCGAGAATAGTTTTATAGATTATTTCAAAAATAGTAGTGAAATTTATAAAGGAATGAAATTAATAGATCAGAAGTTGGGCGGAACTACTTTATTGGATATAACAGTAGATTTAGATGATGAGTTTGAGGAAGATATATTTATTGATGATGAAAATTTCGAAGAAGATGAGTTTGATTTTTTAAATGAGGATAGTGATATTGATAATTCTTCAGATCAACTATTTTTTACATCTTCTAAAATGAAAATTATAAAAGATATTCATAATTATTTAGATAAACAGCCTGAAGTTGGTAAGGTAATGTCTTTTGCAACATTATTAAAAGTTGGTAAAGAATTAAATAATAAAAAAGATTTAGATATAATTCAGCTCGCTCTTTTATATTCTGAACTACCTGAAAAATATAAAAATATTATTGTTTCTCCATATTTATCTTTAGAAGAGAATCAAGCTAAATTTAGTGTTAGAATTAAAGATTCCATGCCTGGATTAAGAAGGAATGAATTCATTGATAGGTTAAAATTAGAAATTCCAAAAGAAGCTAACATCGATAAAGAAAGAATATATTATAGTAATGTTCTAATTCTTTATAATAATATGTTACAGAGTTTGTTTAAATCACAAATTCTAACATTAGGAACAGTTTTAGCTTTATTATTATTAATGTTTTTATTGCTTTTTAAATCTTTAAAAATATCATTAATAGCTTTATTTCCTAATATTATATCTATTTCGTTGGTTTTAGGTTTTATGGGATGGTTTAAGATACCATTAGATATGATGACAATTACAATAGCTGCTATAAGTATGGGTATAGCTGTAGATAATACTATTCATTATATTTATAGATTTAGAAATGAATTAAAAAAAGATAATAACTATAGTCTTTCTTTATATAGGACACATATGAGTATCGGATTTGCAATGTATTATACTTCTGTTACTATAATAGTAGGTTTCTGCATATTAATATTTTCGAATTTTATTCCGAGCATTTATTTTGGCTTACTGACAAGCATTGCTATGCTTATGGCATTATTATCATCTTTGATATTATTACCTCAATTATTAGTTTTATTTAAGCCTTTTAAAAATAAGGATGAAATTAATAATCTTCCTTAACATTTCATACTATTTACTATATTAGTTATTTACTTTTATTTAAATAAGGAGATAAATTGACAATTTCTCTAGAAATAATGAATAAAAATATGATCGATGGCCAATTAAAACCAATGGGAATAAATGATGAAATTATTCTTCAAGCTTTTAAAGATGTGCCGCGTGAATTATTTATTGATGAAGAAAAATCTTCTTTATCATATCATGAGGGTAATATTTTAATAAAAGATAACAGATGGTTGTTATCTTCTATGGTAATAGCAAGATTAATAAATTGTGTGAGTATATCAAATGAGGATATTATATTAGAAATTGGTTCATGTAGCGGTTATACGACAGCAATATTAGAAAAATTATGCTCATTGGTAGTAGGAGTAGAATATGATAAAAAATTACGAGATATTGCAAATAATGCACTAGCAAAAATTGGAGCCAATAGTGCTATTATAGTTGATGGTAATCACAAAGAAGGAAACATAAAGAGTGCACCTTATGATAAAATATTTATTTTTGGTTCTGTGCCTTCAATTCCTGATACTTTATTTAACCAATTATCGGATAAAGGAGCATTAATTACAGTTATTAAAGACCAGAGTAATCCTAAATCTTGTGGCAAAGCTGTTGTATTTAAAAAAAATAAAGATATAATTAGCAGTTCTAAAGTATTTGATGTAGAAATACCCTTTATGGACGGGTTTGATATAGAAGAAGGTTTTAGTTTTTAATAATTTTAATTTTTCATTTATATAAAATAATGCAGGTTTGAAGATTAATTAGGAAGATAAATAATGTTTGGAATGAATATAAATAAGAATTTAATAGCTGGGTTTATTTTGACCGCTATATTTTTAGTTACACATACAGATTTAAAAGCACAAAGTCTCAATATATCACTTGCAAATGCTTATTCTAATCATCCTCTATTATTTTCAGAAAGAATAGGGGAAAGAGTTCTGAGTGAGGATGTTGCAGAAGCATTAGCTGGTTGGAAGCCTCAGGTTCATATAGATGGTTCTTTAGGTAAAACTCTTGTTACTACAAAAACTAGTACTTCATCAAAAACAAATAGTAATTTACCTATGTCAGTTGGAATAGTAGTATCAAAAAAGATTTATGATGGAGGAAAAACAAATCAAAATGTTAAAATTGCTGATACAAAACTTATTGCTAACAATTCAAGATTAGCAACAATTGAAAATACAGTATTACTTACTGCAGCTAGAGCATATTTTAATTTATTAAAAGAACAAGATCTTTTAAATGTAGCTATTAAGAATAAAGATGTTATTCAAAGACAATTAGAAGCGACTAAGGACCGGTTTGAAGTTGGGGATTTAACTATTACTGATGTATCACAGGCTGAAGCAAGACTTTCTGATGCTAGTGCAAATTTAGTTAAGGCTGAATCTGACTTAAATTCAGCAGAGGCTGTATTCTTTTCTGATATAGGATTAGAACCAGAAGATGTTTATTACCCTGAAAATATGCCTATTCTTCCGCAAAATTTACAAAGCTTAATTGATGATGTTAAAAAGTTTAATCCAAAAGTTATTAATGCCAGAAAGATGAAATTAGTTGCTGAGGAGGAGTTAAAATTAGCGCTTAAAGAAATGTCGTTATCAGTCGATCTTAAGGCAAGTGCAAACCAAGCTTGGGATCCAAATACTTTTTTTGAAGAGCAGAGATATTTCGATGTATCTGCGAATCTTAAAATGCCACTTTATAAAGGTGGCAAAGATAAAGCTAATATTAGAAAGTATAGAGAAAAATTAAATAAATCTAATGCTTTTATAGATGATATACTTAGAGAAGAATCAGAAAAAGCAATGTTAATTTGGAATAATATTGAGAGCCTTAATTCACAAATAATTGCGTTTAAATCATCTATTCGTGCTAATGAAATTGCATTAGATGGTGTAGTCCAAGAAGAGAATGTTGGAGCAAGAACTGTAATAGATGTTCTTGATGCAGAAAATGAATTATTTATGGCTAGAGCAAATTTAATTAGAGCTAATATAAATCTTTTTATTGCTTATTATGAATTACTTGAGGTTACAGGAGGAATGACTGCAAGAGATTTAAATTTACCTGTATCATCTTTTTATGATAGTGATGAATATTATAATAAAATGAAAGATTTTTCGGGTAATAATGAAACATCAATATTAAATGTTTTAGGTAACAATTAAGTCCTTTTAATATGGTTTCAAAAAAAGTATCTAAGAAAAAAATTACTGCTGCAATGAAGGAGCTTGAACAAGCTTTATCAACTACAAAAAACAAAAGTGTTAATAGTAAGAAAAAATCACCTATAAAAAGTAAAAAATATGACGATATAATAATATTAACAGATATTATTGAGCCATCACCATATAAACATATGGATTATAAACTTGTTGTTATGAAAAAAAATATCCAAAAAATTGTTAAATCAGATATACAAGATTGGATTTCAAACAATATACCTAATATGATAAATAATTCTATAAAGAAATCATTAAATAGAATAAAATAGAATAGAAATAATAGAATTTATTTTCATAAATATTTGGAAAATGTTTGATGACTACTGATAAGAATAAAGATGACAACAGTTTAAATAAGATAATAGAAGATTATTCTACTGATATTTGGTTTAAAAATAATATTTCAGAAGCTAAAATAAACTCTAAAGAAAAACCTTTAGTAATTATGATGCCTCCTCCAAACGTAACTGGTAGTTTGCATATAGGTCATGCCTTGAACATGACTTTACAAGATGTAATAGTTAGATATTGGAGAATGAAGGATAAAGATGTTTTATGGCAACCGGGAACTGACCATGCAGGAATAGCCACACAAATGGTTGTTGAAAAACAATTATTAGAAGAAGGTTCTATAAATAGGATTAAATTAGGTAGAGAAAATTTTATACAAAGGGTTTGGGACTGGAAAGAAAAATCTGGAGGTACAATTGTAAATCAGTTAAAGCGCTTAGGTGCGAGTGCTGATTGGAGTAGAGAAAGATTTACTCTGGATGAAGGATTGTCCAAAGCCGTAATAGAGGTTTTTGTTAGTCTATATAATGAGGGTTTAATATATAGAGATAAGAGATTAGTTAATTGGGATACGCAACTAGAAACAGCAATTTCTGATTTAGAAGTTATACAAAAAGAAAAAAAAGGATATTATTGGCACTTTAAATATCCAATTATTGGTACTAAAAAACATATAATAGTTGCAACAACTAGGCCAGAAACAATGCTGGGAGATACATGCGTAGCTGTTCACCCTAGTGATAGTAGATATAAAAATTTAGTTGGTAAAAAGGTTCTGCTACCCCTAGTCAATAGAGAAATTGAAATAATTGCAGATGAATATGCTGACCCAGTAAAAGGTACAGGAGCTGTAAAAATAACTCCAGCTCATGATTTTAATGACTTTCAGGTAGGCAAAAGACATAATATAGCAATTATCAATATTATGAATAATAATGGTACTCTAAATGAAAACGTCCCAAAAAAATATCAGGGTTTATCTATGCTAGAAGCTAGAGATCAAGTAGTAAAAGATATGGATTCAATTGGATTACTGGACTCTATAGAAGAAACAATTCATATTGTTCCATATGGAGACAGATCAGAGAGTGTAATAGAGCCGTATTTAACTGATCAATGGTTTGTTGACGCAAAAAAACTATCAATTCCTGCTATAGAAGCAGTAAAATCAGGACAAACTAAGTTCGTTCCTAAATCATGGGAAAACACTTTCTTTGATTGGATGTATAATATAGAACCGTGGTGTATTTCTAGACAACTTTGGTGGGGTCATAGGATCCCTGCATGGCATGGTCCAGATGGGCATATTTTTGTTGATAAAAACGAGAGTATAGCTAAAGAGAAAGCATTAAAAAAGTACGGAAGAGATGTAAATTTAAAACGTGATCCTGATGTATTAGATACATGGTTTTCATCAGGACTATGGCCTTTTTCTACATTAGGTTGGCCTGAAAAAAACCTTGCATTAGATAAATATTATCCTGGAGACGTTTTAATTACGGGATTTGATATAATATTCTTCTGGGTCGCCAGAATGATGATGTTGAGTATTCATTTTATGAAAAAAACTCCTTTTAAAGAGGTTTATGTGCATGCATTAGTGAGAGATTCAAAAGGTAATAAAATGTCTAAATCTAAGGGTAATGTTGTAGATCCCTTAATTTTAATGGATAAATATGGAACGGACTCAATAAGGTTTTCTTTAACTGCTTTAGCAACTCAAGGTAGAGATATTAAATTAGCTGAAGATAGAATAATTGGATATAGAAATTTTATAACAAAGGTATTAAATGCTTCTAGGTTTATAGAAATAAATGAATGTCGTTATGATAAAAATTTTGATTTAAAGGCAATTAACTTACCCGTAAGTAACTGGATAATAAATTTACTATATGAAACAGCTAAAAATGTTTCTAAAGATATAGAGGCTTATAGATTTAATGAAGCTGCAAATAAAATATACCAGTTTGTTTGGCATAATTTTTGTGATTGGTATTTAGAAATTGTAAAACCAAATTTATTAAATGAAGAAAATATAATAAATAAAGAAATTAAAAATGTTACTGCTTTTGTATTTAGTAAAATACTAGCTATCCTGCATCCAATAATACCTTTTAACACAGAATATTTATATAGTAATGTTCATAAATTTGGAAATGTATTAGCTATTAGTAAATGGCCTGATTCAAAAATAGATAATATTATTTTAAGAAAAGATAATAAGGAAATAGAGTGGATTATTAATTTTATAAGCGAGATTAGATCTTTAAGATCATTGTTAAATATACCAGCTAAGTCATTGATTAATATATATTATAAATCAATAGATAGTAATTATGTTAAATATATAACTAATAATAAAGATGTTTTATATAGAATTTCAAAAATAGAAAATTTGAAACATTCTGATGAAAATATTAGTAATGCTGCACAAATATTAGTTAATGATGCTATTTTTCAGGTTGCTCTCAAAGGTGTTATTAATATAGAAGAAGAGTTAAATAGATTAAATAGAGATTTAACAAAAATGAAAAATGATATATCTTTTATTAACAATAAATTATCAAATGAAAATTTTACAAGCAGAGCACCTAAAGAAGTAATTGATGAACAAATTAATAAAAAAGAAATTTTGGGTAATAGAATAACTAAATTAGAAGCTGCTATAAATAAGCTTAAATAAATTTAAAGGGGGTATTATGAAGAAATTTGATAAAAATAAATTACCAAGTCGGCACGTTACAGAAGGTCCAGGAAGAGCTCCTCATAGATCTTTTTATTATGCGATGGATTTAACAACTGAACAAATTCATCAGCCATTTATTGGTGTAGCAACTACATGGAACGAGTCTGCTCCGTGTAACATTACATTAAGAAGGCAAGCACAATCTGTAAAAAAAGGTGTTACTAGTGCAGATGGTACTCCAAGAGAATTTACTACAATAACTGTTACGGATGGAATAGCTATGGGGCATCAGGGTATGAAAGCTTCTTTAGCTAGCAGAGAAGCTATTGCTGATACCATAGAATTATCAGTTAGGGGACACTGTTATGATGGTTTAGTAGGAGTAGCGGGTTGTGACAAATCTTTACCAGGAGTAATGATGTCTATGTTGAGACTAAATATACCAAGTGTTTTTATATATGGAGGTTCAATTATGCCAGGTAAGCATAAAGGCAGAGATCTAACTGTACAAGATGTATATGAGGCCGTCGGACAGAATGATGCAGGAATTATTGATGAAAATGAATTAGATTTAATAGAAAGAGCTGCTTGTCCATCAGCTGGTTCATGTGGAGGTCAATTTACTGCTAATACTATGGCATGTGTAAGTGAAGCAATAGGGCTTGCTTTACCTAATAGTACTGGTGCTCCGGCTCCTTATGAGTCTAGAGATGAATATGCACTAGCTGCAGGTAAACAAGTTATGAATTTAATAGAAAAAAACCTAAGACCAAGAGATATAGTAACTAGAAAATCTTTTGAAAATGCTGCAAGAGTAGTAGCTGCTTCAGGTGGGTCAACAAATGCTGCTCTTCATTTACCTGCTATGGCTAATGAAGCTGGAATTGATTTTGATTTATTTGCAGTAGCCGAAATATTTAAATCTACTCCATACATTGCAGACCTTAAGCCAGGAGGAAAGTATGTAGCAAAAGATCTTCATGAAGCTGGCGGAGTTCAAGTTATATTAAAGGCGCTATTTGAAGCAGGATATATTCATGGAGATTGTATGACAGTTACGGGTAAAACTATTAAGGAAAATTTGGATGATATTATATTTCCTGAAAACCAAGATGTAATTTATAAGGTTGAAAATGCTATAACACCAACCGGAGGTGTAGTTGGACTAAGAGGAAACTTAGCTGAGGAGGGAGCTATAGTTAAAGTTGCTGGTATGACAAGAACAAAGCATGTAGGACCTGCAATAGTTTTTGATTGTGAAGAAGACGCATATCAAGCTGTCAATGAAAGAAATTATAAAGAAGGCGATGTTTTTGTTATACGTTATGAAGGACCAAAAGGAGGTCCAGGTATGAGAGAAATGTTAGCTACAACAGCAGCTATTTATGGACAAGGTATGGGAGAAAAGGTTGCTCTTATTACTGATGGTCGTTTTTCTGGAGCAACTAGAGGTTTTTGTGTAGGACATGTAGGACCAGAAGCAGCTGTAGGAGGAACAATAGCTCTTATTAAAAATGGTGATATTATTACAATAGATTCAGATACTGGTGAATTAAGTGTTGATCTTTCAACCGAAGAATTAGAAAGTAGAAAAAAAACATGGAAACCTCGTGAACATGAATATGGCTCAGGAGAAATTTGGAAATATTCACAACTTGTTGGCTCAGCATTAAAAGGGGCAGTAACTCACCCAGGAGCAAAACAAGAAAAACAATGTTATGCTGATATATAATTAGTAGATTAAATGTTGATAGTATTTAGATATAAATTTATATATTATATATTCTTAACATTCTTTATATTATTAATTTGTGGTTGTGCTCAAAATATTGCTACTGGAGAGAGACAGTTAGTTATATTAACACCAGAAGAAGAAAATGATATAGGAGCGAGGGAACATCCAAAAATTATTAGAAGTTTTGGCGGTATTTATAATAATCAAATTTTAAAAAGTTATGTCAGTGATTTAGGTAATAAAATTGCTTCTAATTCTGAAATGCCAAATATTAGATGGACTTTTACAGTTTTAGATAATCCTTTAGTTAATGCTTTCGCTTTGCCTGGAGGATACATATACTTAACTAGAGGGTTGTTATCCCTTGCTAATGATGAATCAGAAATCGCAAGCGTAATAGGTCATGAAATAGCACATGTTACAGCTAGGCATACAGCGCAAAGACATGCAAAATCAACTTTATCAAGTGTGGGGCTAGATATTTTGAATATTGTAGTTGGTCAACCGATATTAACTAATGCAGCCAGTATAGGATTACAAGGTGCTTTATCTGCATTTAGTAGATCGGAAGAATTAGAAGCAGATAAATTAGGAATAAGGTATTTAGTAAAGTCTAATTATGACCCAAGTGGTTCATATAGGTTTTTATATAGATTAAATGAATTGACAAAAGTTTTATCAAAAAATGAAAGAGATTTTATTAGCTCAATTTTTTCCACACACCCAAAGACTATAGACAGAATTAATGCATCAAGAGTTAATATAAAAGATAATTCATTAGAAATTAGAAATAGAAAATTATTTTTAAATGCGATAGATGGAATGGTATATGGAGATAATTCTCAACATGGAATTATAAAAGATAATAATTTTTATCATTTAGATTTAAATTTTTCATTTGAAACACCAAAAAATTATCAAATAATTAATAAAACTAATTATGTTACTGCTTTTAATAAAAATAAAGATGTAGTTATTATTTTTGATGGTTTAGTTAATGATGAAGGGTTATCGCTTTTAGAGCTTGCAGAGTCTAATTATTCGAGATCAAATATAAATTCATATAAAGAATTGATTATAGATAATAAGTTAGCTTTTTCTTTTAAAGAAAAAAAAATTATTAAATATAAAGGTAAAGATTATTACAGAAAAACATATTTAATTAATTGGCCCAATAATAGAGTTTGGAGATTCTCTCTTTTAGTTAATCCTAGATTAAAAATGGAATATGAGAATGAAATAGATAAAATTGCAGAGAGTATTCATGAATTAAGTGAAGAAGAAAGAATTATTGGGAGACCTAAATTTATAAGTATTTACAAGTCAAAAAAAGGTGATACAGCTTCAAAATTAGCTAAAAAAATGGCTATAAAAGAGAATCAATTAGAAATTTTTCTTATAATGAATGGTTTAAATATTGATAGTAATGAGCTATTACCCGAAGGTACAATGGTAAAACTGATAGAAAATTAATATTTATGTATTATTTATAAAATGGTAATTTTTTCATTCGGTTCAAGCGACTCTAATATTTCAATAAAGTCATTCAATTTTATACCAATACATCCTGCCGTTGGTTTATAAGTATCTAATGATACATGCATAAATATTGCACTTCCTTTGAAAGGAATTGTAGGATTAATATTATAGTTTATTACTAGTAATATATCGTATATATTGTCACTTCTAAAAAAACTTTCTTCATGATTATATTTTACTTTTATTAATTGATTATAATTTAATTCATTAGGGTTGTTAGACCATGCCATTCCTTTCTTTATTTCAATAAGTTTAAATTTAGTATTTAAATTTTTTACGCGATCTGTTCTAATAAATAAATTTCCAAAATTATAAGTGCCAATAGGGGTTTTTTTATCTCCTTCTATTTTATTTCTTGTAAAACCATTTAACCCAATGGAGCATTTATAATCTTTTTTATTGTAATGAAGAATTTTATGTTTATTAACATAAATCATTATTTAAATATTTAATTTTATTATAACTGGTGCGTGGTCTGACGGCTTTTCTAGAGATCTATGATATGTATCAATCTCAATGGAGTTTAGTTTATCAACGGCTGAGGGAGAAAGTAAAAAGTGGTCTATTCGTAATCCTTTATTTTGTTCAAATGCTCTCCCATAATCCCAATAACTCCAATTAGTTTTTTCTGAATGAAGAGAACGCCATGCGTCGTAATAACCTAAATTAATGATCTCTCTAAATTTTGCCCTAGATTCTGGTTGAAATAAGGCATCATTTCTCATTGATTCAGGGTTTGCTGCATCCCTGTCTTCGGGACATATGTTAAAGTCTCCTCCTAAAATAACCATTTCTTCATTTTGAAGTAATTTTTCGACGTGATTTCGTAATTTTGTCATCCATTCTAATTTATACGAAAACTTATCTGTATTTATAGGATTTCCATTTGGTAGATATATTGAGGCTACTCTAAAACCACTATTTTTAGCATTAATCCAACATTCAATATATCTTGCCTGTTCATCATCGCCAACGTTATATAAATTTGTGATAATATCGCTTATCGGGTACTTAGATAATATGGCTACACCATTGTAAGCTTTTTGGCCTTTAAATATTAAATTATATCCTAAATCTTCTAATTCTGTAGCTGGTATATCTTTATCTTGTGCTTTTAATTCTTGTAAAAGAAGCACGTCAGGGGATTGTTTTTCAATGAAGTCTTTTACATGTGGCATTCTAACTCTAACAGAGTTTACATTCCATGTTGAAATTTTCATATTAGGTTACCGAGAAAGAAGTACCACATCCACAACTAGAAGTTGCATTAGGATTGTCAATTGTAAAAGATGCACCACTTAAGTCTTCTTTCCAATTAATTTCTGACCCTGCAAGGTATGTAAGTGATACATTATCAGTTACTAAAGCTGGTTTTCCATTATCATCTTTAGAAGCGACGATATCATCTTTAAGTGTTTCTTTATCAAATTTAAAAGAGTAAGAAAAACCTGAGCAACCGCCACCATCAACAGTTATTCTAAGAAAGCCTTCCCCCTCTTGTTTTTGAATATATTCTATTCTTTTTAATGCACTTTTTGAAATAGTCAGTTCTTGCATAAAACAACTCTCATTTAATATTACAATATATTTATAATGTTAGTTCAAATTTATATAATTTCAAGTTATGTATATATATATTACCATAAGAAAGATATATATAAATATGAAAAAATTAAATTTATATAGAACAGAGTTCTCCAAAACAAAAGGACGTTACTTTTTAGAAGATGAATCTTTATATAGAAATCCATTTATGAGAGATAGAGATAGGTTAATTCATTCTGCTGCTTTTAGAAGATTAGAACACAAAACGCAGGTATTTGTTCAACATGAAGGTGATAACTTTAGATCTCGTTTAACGCATACTATAGAGGTTGCTCAGATAGCAAGAACAATTGCTTCTCGTTTAGGTTTAGATCCAGATTTAGCAGAAACAATAGCTTTAGCTCATGATTTAGGTCATACGCCATTTGGTCATGCTGGTGAAGATGCATTAAATAAATCCATGATAGGTAAAGGAGGCTTTGATCATAATGCTCAAACATTAAGAATAGTAACTAAATTAGAAAAAAAATATGCTGAATTCGATGGATTAAATTTAACATGGGAATCTTTAGAAGGTATTGTAAAACATAATGGACCATTATCTGGAAAAATACCTACAGTTGTAAAAGAATATCAAAATCTTATCAAAATGAGTAATGAAAAACTAGATTTAAAATTAGATAAATTTGCTGGCCCAGAAGCACAAGTAGCTGCTATATCAGACGATATTGCTTACTGCAACCATGATATAGACGACGGTTTAAGGGCAGGTTTATTTGAACTAGATTCATTAGAAGATATTGAGCATGTTGCTAAAGTCATAAATTCTAACAGAATTAGATGGAAGAATATTGAGAAAAAAAGACTAATTCATGAAACTATTAGAAAATTAATAAATAATATGATTGAAGATGTAGTAACAGAATATAAAATTATTATAAATAAAAATAAATTTAACTCTTCTGATGATATTAGAAATCATAATACAAAAGTAATAAGATTCTCTAAAAATATGTATGAAGATAATCAAAAGTTAAGAAAATTTCTTTTTGAAAAAATGTATAAACATACAATAGTAAATAGAATGACTTTAAAAGCAAAAAGTATAGTAGAAGAACTATTTAATGCTTTTTCAAGTGATATTACTATTTTACCTTCAGAATGGAGAGAAATTGCAGAAAATGCAAAATCAGATAATGATTTATATAGAACTATATCAGATTATATAGCTGGAATGACAGATAGGTATGCAGTAATGGAACATAAAAGACTCTATGATTTACATGGAGGTTGGACTGGAACTTCTTTATATGATAAACGCGATAGATGATTTTTATTAATTGAAATGGATTACTAGTGAATATTTTTGAATATGTTAAAACAATATTATTAGATATAGCTAAATCTCGAGGAGTAGAAGATGATATATTACTTCATAAAATTACGGCTGAGCCTCCAAAAGAAGATATACATGGGGATGTTTCAACTAATATTGCGCTTCTATGTTCTAAAAAACTAAATTCTAACCCTAGACAATTAGCAGAAAGTTTTAAAGAATTATTAGTAAAAAATACTTATATAGATAATGTGCAAATTGCAGGTCCTGGTTTTATTAATATATTTCTTAATAAAAATATATTCTATGAATGTTGTAAAAATGTTCTTAATATTAAAAATGAATATGGTAGAAGTAATTATGGTAAATCCGAAAAAGTTAATATAGAATATGTGTCAGCTAACCCCACTGGTCCTATGCATATTGGGCATGCAAGAGGCGCAGTATTTGGTGATTCTTTAGCAAACTTACTACAATATGTAGGATATAATGTTACTAGAGAATATTATATTAATGATGCAGGACAACAAATCATTAATTTGGCAAAATCTGTCTATATTAGATATATAGAAATTTTAACTAAAAAAGAAGCAGTCTTTGATGATGATTTATATCCAGGAGAATATTTGATAGCTGTTGCTAAAGAAATAATTGATATATATGGCGATAGGTTTCTTTCTTGTGATGAGCAAAATTGGATTAAAGTTTTTAAAGAATTTAGTACTAATGCAATGATGAATATTATTAAAGAGGATTTATCTCTAATTAATATTTATCATGATAATTTTGTTTCTGAAGAACATATTAAATCAATAGGCTTAATAGATAAAGTAGTGAAATTATTAAACAAAAATGGCTCTATTTATGAAGGTGTATTAGATCCGCCTAAAGGGCAAAAAAATGAAAATTGGGAAAGTAGGCCTCAGCTACTTTTTAAGTCTACTTTGTTTGGAGATGATTTAGATAGGCCGTTAAAAAAAGCAGATAATACTTGGACTTATTTTGCAGCGGATTCAGCTTATCATTATGATAAATTTAAAAGAAATTATACCTCATTAATAAATGTATGGGGAGCAGATCATGGTGGGTACATAAAAAGAATTGAGGGTATTATAAAGTCAATTTCAAATTCTAAATTAAAATTTGATGTGAAATTATGTCAATTAGTAAATTTAAATAAGGATGGTAAACCAGTAAAAATGTCAAAAAGAGCGGGTAATTTTATTTCAATGAAAAGTGTAATAGATTCGGTAGGAGCAGATGTGTTAAGGTTTATAATGTTAACAAGAAAAAATGACGCTCCTTTAGACTTTGATTTGGCTAAAGTTAAAGAGCAGTCTAAGGATAATCCTGTTTTTTATGTACAATATGCCAATGTAAGAATTAATTCTCTTTATAAAAAGGCACAAAATCATGGCATAAATTTAAATGATGAATTAATTAATGTTAATTTTGATTTACTTAATAATTCGTCAGAAATTAATATAATCAAGCTTATAGCTAAATGGCCTAGACAAGTTGAAGCTGCTGCAAAGGCAAATGAACCTCATAGAATTACATTTTATTTAAACGATTTGGCAAGTGCTTTTCACAGCTCATGGTCTTTAGGAAATGAAGACCCTTCATTAAGATATATCATTGATAATAATATGGATTTATCTAAAGCAAGATTAGCATTAGCAAAAATTGTTAAAATAATTATGGCATCTGGTTTATCTATTATAGGAGTTGAGCCAGTTGATAAATTGTCTTAATGTAATTGGTTTTAAATATGTTTAAAAAAATTATTCTAATTTTGATTTTAATTATAATAAGTAGTGCTTCTTATAAATATCTTTTACCTGTATTTTCTAAGAGTGATCAAATAATTAATATAGATGGAAATGAAGATCAATATAAGTTTAAACCTAATGATAAAGAAGGTAAAAGCTTTAATGGAGACACATTACAGATATATGAAATTACTCGTGAAAAATTACTTCCAGATGTTGAGGTAAAATCATTAGATGTAGATTTGAAAGTTTTATCAAAGATAAATACTGAAGATAAAACTATAATTAGTAAAAATACATATTCATCATATGACATATTTTTGCAACTAGGTTCATATAAAACGGAAGAAAAAGCAAAAAATTTTATAAGAAACTTCAAAGAAAAAAATTTCCAATTAATTAATAATTTAAATTTAAATATTACTTCAGCAAATCTTCCTGAAAGAGGAACCTACTACAGGGTTAGATTAGGTCCATTTAATGATAATAAAGATATTTTCACATTATGTATTGACCTTAAATTAGAAAATAACGAGTGTTTAATAGTTAAGGATAAATAATACTTAATGATAAATATAAAGAGTGTAATAATTGGTATTTCCGGTTTAATTTTAACTAAGGACGAAAAAAATCTTTTAAAAACATATTTACCTATTGGTATTATATTATTTAGCAGAAATATTAAAAATAATAATCAAGTATTACGTTTAACAAATGAGATAAGAGAAGTATTAGGTTTTGATTGTCTTATATTAATTGACCAAGAAGGTGGACGGGTTCAGAGATTAAAGGAACCTAATTGTCCTAATTACCCTGCTGCAAATTTTTTTGGTGAGTTAGCAAAAAAATCTGTAAAGGATGCAGTAAGAGCTACTTATTTAAATTATTATCTATTAGGTAAGGATCTAATAAATATTGGAATTAATGTTAATTGTGCTCCTTGTTTGGATGTAAAAAACTTAAATACTCATGAAGTTATAGGCGATAGGGCCTTTTCATCAGATCCTAAAATTGTTTCTCTTTTAGGGGAAGCTGCTTGTAATGGGTTAATAAAATCAGGAGTTTTACCTATAATTAAACATATACCAGGACATGGAAAAGCTGTATCTGATAGTCATTTATCATTACCTATTATAAATGATAAAGTTAAATCTTTAGAAAAAAGTGATTTTTTACCTTTTAAAAATTTGTCAGACATGCCTATGGCTATGACTGCTCATATTTTATATGAAGATATAGATAATAGGTTGCCAGTTACTCAATCTAGGTTAGCTAATACATTTATTAGAAAAAATATTAAATATAAAGGTATATTAATATCTGATGATATTGAAATGTTAGCTTTATCAGGCTCTCTTCAAGATAAAATAAAGTCTATATATAAGGCAAATTATGATTTAATATTACATTGTTCCGGCGATTTAAATAATACTGAAATAGTTCTTAAAAACGGCAACTTTATGGAAAAAGATTTATTTATTAAAATTAAGTCCAGTATGGAAAGTCTTAATAAAATTGATAATACTAATACTTTTACCTCAAATAAGATTGAATTAAGTAATATTTTAAAAAAGCTAATGTAAATAACAACTTTTAGCATTAAATTTCTATATGTTGTGTTTAAATCTGGTAAATATATATATATTGTGTTAATTAATTATTGAGGTTATTAATCTTTAAGGTAAAAATGGAAGAAATAAAACATAGTATTGAAAAGAATCTAGAAGATGATCCAGGAATTATAGAAAACTCTTTCAATGATGAAATTTTATTATTAAATATTAATGGCTACGAAGGCGCTATAGACCTACTTTTAGACTTGGCAAGAAGGCAAAAAGTAGATTTATTAAGTATATCTATACTTGAATTAGCGGAGCAATATTTAGAATATGTGAAAAATGCTAGTAAATTAAACTTAGAGTTAGCCTCTGATTATCTAGTTATGGCGGCCTGGTTAGCTTTTTTAAAATCAAAAATATTACTACCCGAAGAAGAGGAAGAAGAAATAAGCGGTGAAGATTTAGCTAAGGCGCTAAAAATACAATTATCTAAACTTCAAGCAATGCGAGATGCAGGAAAAAAACTTTTTCAACTAGATTTATTATTTATAGATCGCTTTCCTAAAGGTATTATATCTAAAGAAGTTAAAATTATAAAAATAGAAGATAATACTAATTTAAATGATTTATTATTTTCTTATAGTAATATTATTAGAGGTAAGAACCTTAAGGATTATGAACCTCCCGTTAAAAAATTAGAAACTATAGAGTCTGCTTTAAAAAGACTTAATAAACTTTTAAATACTGATAAGGATTGGCAGCAATTATCATTGTTTCTTCCAGAAGATTTAGATAAAAATGATAAAGTTTTTAATAGTTCAGTTTTATCAGCTACTTTTTCTGCTACTTTAGAATTAGCTAAAAAAGGAAAAGTAGAGATAAGACAATTAAATGCTTTTGGAGAAATATTTATTAGAAATAAAATGGAAATTTAATAATTATGAATAAAGAGTTATTGATAAAAATAGTTGAGGGTATAATTTTTACGAGCGAAAGTCCCATTAGAGTAAAGGATATAGAGAAAAGGTTACCTGAATGCAAAGATTTAAATGCTATAATAGATATTTTATTAATAAAATATAAAGAAGGAGGTTTTGTTTTAGAAAAAAGTAGTGATGGATTAGCCTTTAGAACATCTAGTAGTATCTCTAATTATATGAAAATTGAAAAAACAATTCAAAAAAAATTATCTAAAGCAGCATTAGAAATATTGTCTATTATTGCTTATCATCAACCTGTTACAAGAGCAGAAATTGAAGATATGAGAGGGGTTAGTGTGAGTCAAGGATCACTTGACGTACTTTTAAATAATAATTGGGTTGAGCCAAAAGGTCATAAGAATATTCCAGGTAGGCCTTCTACTTGGAGAACTACTAAAGATTTTTTGGATCATTTTGGTTTATCTTCATTAAAAGATCTTCCTGGTTTATCTGAACTTAAATCAGCAGGTCTACTTGCAAGAAATATTGGGCCATCCGTTTTAAATAGAGATAATATTTCTGACTTATAATATTTAATTAAAAATTTTTTATACCAATCATAAATTTTTCTGATAATATTAATGAGAATAAGTATTAATCTCACTAATTTATTTATTATTATTTAAGGAATAAAATGAAAAATATTAATATACTATTGATTATAATTTTATCTTTTTTTTATATTGGAAAATGTTGGTCAGAAGAAGTTAATCTTTATTCTGCCAGAAAAGAGCATTTAATTAAGCCGCTTACGGATTTATTTGAAAAAGAAACTGGCATAAAAGTAAATTTAGTTACTGCAAAATCGTCACAATTACATCAAAGAGTTTTGAGGGAAGGAAAAAATTCTCCAGCAGATGTTTTGCTCACAACAGATGCTGGTAATTTATGGAAAGCATCTAATGAGAATTTTTTCCAACCTATTTATTCAGAATTATTAAATAAAAGAATAAAGCCTAAATACAGAGATGAAAATAATTTGTGGTTCGGTTTAAGTTTAAGAGCGAGGATTATTGTTTATTCATTAGATAGAGTTAAAAAAGATGAGCTAAAGGGATATAAATATCTATCAAATCCAATTTTTAAAAATAGAATCTTAATTCGCTCTTCTAGTAATGTATATAATCAATCTTTAATTGCTCATATGATTTCTAAATATGGTGAAGATAAAGTTGAGATATGGGCTAAAGGTTTAGTTAATAATTTTGCCAGAGATCCTGCTGGAGGTGATAGAGATCAAATAAAAGCCATAGCAGCTGGAATAGGAGATATAGCTGTAGTAAATTCCTACTATATAATTAATATGTTAAATTCTGATAATAAAGGTATATTTGATTCTTTAGGCATTTATTTTCCCCATGATAATGAAATGGGTACACATTTTAATATTAGTGGAGCTGGGTTATTATTAAATGCTCCAAATCCAGCTAACGGAAAAAAATTAATTGAATTTTTAGCTAGTGAAAAAGCTCAATTAATTTATTCTAATAATAACTTTGAGTATCCAGTTATAGAAAATGTAGAAATTCCTAATGATCTAAAAAGGCTTGGAAAATATACAGAAGATTCCACAAATATCTATGAATATGGAAAACTCTCTTTTAAAGCAATTAAATTAGCTGATAGAGTAGGTTGGAAATAGTTATAATATATATATGATTATTTTTATTATTATTTATAATTATTAAATGGATATATTTTTTAAAAACAGTTGGGCATATGCATCTGTTATACTTAGTTTAATAGTAATTCTTCCAATTCTAATTATTTTCTTTTTTCTTTTTTATTCTGGTAATGATACTTGGATGCACTTAAAGGAAACGGTATTAGCTTCTTATGCTATTAATTCTTTCATTTTATTAATATTTTCAGGTATAGGGACATTATTATTAGGAACAGTAACTGCATGGATTGTTGTCATGTATATATTCCCACTTAAAAAATATTTAGAATGGTTGCTGGTTTTACCTTTAGCAATTCCATCATATGCTTTAGCATATGTATATTCAGATTTATTAGATTATGGTGGTTTTCTAACGATATTATTTTCATTAATAATGTTTACAGAAATTAATACTATTAATTTTTATTCAATTTATGGAGCTATTTTTGTATTTATATTTAGTTTATACCCGTATGTTTATCTTTTAGCGAGGCAAGCTTTTATAGCGCAGTCTGGAACATATATTGAAGTTGCTAAAGTATCAGGACTTAATATATTTTCGGTATTTTATAAAGTTGCAATACCATTAGCAAGGCCAGCTCTTATTGGAGGGGTTATTCTTGTAATAATGGAAACATTGGCCGATTTTGGTGTTGCAGATTATTTAGGAATAGAAACTTTTACTAAAGGTATTTATAAAGCTTGGTTTAATTTAGGAGATATAGTATCGGCTGGTAAATTATCTATTATTTTGCTTATTACAATATCCTTGATAATTTCATTAGAAAAAATTATGAGAGGTAAATCTGAATTTACTAATGATACTAGAATTTTTAGAAACTTTAAATTTAAAAAACTTAATAAATTTCTAGGAATAATAGCTCTAATTATTTGTAGTATTCCAATATTTATAGGGTTTATTATACCTTTTATTACGCTAGTTAATTGGTCATTAAATAGTATTGATAATGTTAATATATATAATTTTTTAAATTTAGTTTTATCCTCTTTTACTTTAGCCTTCATAGCATCAATTATATGTATAGTGTTCGCTATAATAATTGTTTATGGAGTGAGAACTAATGAAAAAATTGCTAGCCCTTTTGCTAGATTAGCTAGTTTAGGATATTCCATACCAGGAGCAGTTGCAGCAGTTGGAGTTCTAATTCCTTTAGCTTGGTTGGATAATTTTATTAATGGTATTTCATTAATGTATTTTAATACCTCTTTAGGATTAATATTAACGGGATCGTGGTTTGCATTATTATTTGCATACCTAGTTAGGTTTTTAGCTTTATCAATGAACTCTGTAGAAAGTTCTTTTATAAAGATACCAAAATCATTAGATTATGTTGCTAAAGTATTAGGTTCTTCAGATAGTAAGATATTAACTAAGGTAAATGCTAGAATTGGTTTTGGAGGTATATCATTAGGTTTATTAATAGTATTTGTTGACGTGCTTAAAGAATTGCCAGCAACAATGATATTAAGACCATTTGGCTTAAATACTTTAGCTGTAAAGGCCCATGAATACGCTATAGATGAAAGATTAGGAGATGCTTCTATTCCATTACTTGCAATTATAGTGGTTTGTCTTTTACCTTTATTTATATTAGCTAAAGGCATTAAATAATATTAAAAAGTAATGTAGAAATAAATATGAAAAATAACTTAAAAATAACTAATTTATCTCATAAGTATAAAAATGGAAAATCTATTAATAATTTTAATTTAGAAATAAATTCTAATGAAGTAGTGTGTATTTTGGGACCTAGTGGTTCTGGCAAAACAACTTTATTAAGACTTATTGCTGGTTTTGAAGATCCAATTAATGGAGAAATTAAAGTTGGTAATAACGTTGTATTTGGAAGCAAATACGTTCCAACTGAAAAAAGAGCAATAGGTATGTTGTTTCAGGATATAGCATTATTTCCTCATTTATCTGTGAAAGATAATATAGGTTTTTCCTTAACTAAAAATAATAAATATATTTCTACTATAAAAAAATTATTAAAAAAAATAGGTTTAGAAGGGTATGAGGATAGATTTAGTAGTTCGATGTCTGGGGGAGAACAACAAAGAATTGCATTAGCAAGAGCTCTTGCAAATAAGCCTAATGTAATGTTGTTAGATGAGCCATTTGGTTCATTGGATAGTTCTTCAAAATATGATATTGCACTTGATATAATAAAAATTTTAAAAAAATCAAAAACTCCAACTATTATGGTTTCTCATGACCCACAAGAGGCTATGAGATTAGCTGATAGAATAATAGTAATGTTAGATGGGTATATAATAGATCAAGGAACACCGGAGGATTTATATGCTAACTCTAGGCATCCTTTTTCTGCTAAATTAATTGGTCCAACCTCAAGTTTCATATTTAAAGCAAGAAATGGAATTTTATATACTCCATTTGGAAAAATTAATGTTAGTTCAAGTAAAGGTATTTCTTATGAGGTAATTATTAGACCAGAAGCATTTACTTTTTCAAAAAATAGTAAGAAAGCTTTTACTATAAAAATACTTAAATATAAGTATTTGGGTCTTTTAACAGAATTAGAAATTTCTGCTCATAAAGGAAATAAGACTACAAAATTTTTTATTTTTTCAAATATTTTAGATAAAGTATTACCAAATAAAAAATTAATATTTAATAAAGAATGGGCTTTTGTGTTTCCTATTAAATAAATAAGGTATATAAATAATATAATATAGCTTATATCAAATTGATTAAATGGAGGAATTTTTATGAGTATTGGAATTTGGCAGATTGTTTTAATCTTAGCAATTGTATTAATTTTGTTTGGCGCAGGAAAATTACCACGTGTAATGGGTGACGTTGCAAAAGGAATTAAAAATTTTAAAACTGGTATGAAAGAAGAAGAAGATTTGGAAGAATCTAACAATAATGAAACAGTATCAGTTTCAAAAGAAAAAGATAATACAAAAGACTCTAAAACTAGTTAATTTTATTTGCTAGGTCTAAGAGGGGACTAACATGCTTGATATAGGTTGGACGGAAATATTAGTTATAACCGTCGTCGCATTATTTATAGTTGGGCCAAAGGATATTCCTAAGGCGTTGAGAACTATTGGTATTTGGATAGGAAAGTTAAAATCTTTATCCCGCGAATTTCAAAATACTGTTGAAGATGCTGTAAGAGATTCTGAATTAGATGAAGTAAAAAAACAAATAGAGTCAGCAAAAAATAATTTTAAAAAAGATATGACTGAAACTATAGACTCTGAAGGAGAGCTTACAGAAATGCTTCGTGGAGTGGATGTTGTGGATAAAGATAAATCTCAAAAAAACTCTGCTTGGCCTATTCCTTTAAATAAAAAGGAAGAGTTAGAAGATAATAATATTCAGAAAAAAGATATAGATAATAAAAACGATAATGTTAAAGAAGTAGATAATAATTTAGATAAAGATAGTTCAACAACTTAATAGTTCTAAGATTTAATATGACCAATAACATAGATGATGATAGTGTAGAAAATTCAAAAGCTCCCTTAGTGTCTCATTTAATAGAGTTAAGAGATAGGCTAAAATGGGCTGTTATAGCTTTTTTTATAGCATTTTTAATTTCCTATTTTTTTGCTGATTACATATATGGTTTTTTAGTTAAGCCCTTAAAGCTTACTTATCAGGATATGGGATATGAAAATCCTAGAATGATTTATACAGGACTAACCGAAGCATTTTTTACATATTTAAAGGTTTCTTTCTATACAGCATTATTTATTTCTTTTCCTGTAATAGCATCACAAATATATAAATTTGCTGCACCTGGTTTATATAAAAATGAAAGGAAAGCCTTCTATCCATTTTTAATCGCTACTCCTCTTCTTTTTGCATTAGGAGCAGCCTTAGTTTATTATTTCATATTTCCTTTAGCTTGGAAATTTTTTTTAGGCTTTCAAACTTCGGGATTAGAAACAGGTTTAGCTATAGAACTGGAAGCTAAAGTTAATGAATATTTATCTCTAGTTTTAAAATTAATGTTTGCTTTTGGTTTAGCATTCCAATTACCTGTAGCTGTTTCTTTATTAGCTAGAGCTGGATTAGTTACCTCTAAAGGTATGCGAGATAAAAGAAAGTACGCATTTGTAGGAGCTTTTGCTACGGCTGCTATTCTAACACCTCCTGATTTAATTAGTCAGGTTGGTCTAGGTGTTCCCATTATTATACTATATGAAATTTCCATAAGATTAGCTTATATAATGGAGAAAAAAAGAAATGATACTGAAGTAGATAATTCTACTGACCCAGATGATAATGATAGTTCAAGTAATGTTGGAAATGCTAAAGAAAAAAAAATAGATGATATAGACGATATTCCTGAAACTGATTTTACTGAAGATTAAGGACACTATAATGTACGACATTAAATGGATTAAAGATAATATTGATGACTTTGATAAAGCTATGAAGCAGAGAGGAGTATCTAGTATTTCAAAAACTGTAGTTAATTTATATGATGATTATGTTGATTTAATTGCAAAATTACACAAATTGCAAAATGCAAGAAATAATTTATCAAAAAATATTGGACTTAAAAAGTCTAAAGGTGAAGATGTATCAGAAGAAATAAAAGAGGTTGCAGATTTAAAACAGTCCATTTCTTCTTTTCAGAATAAAAGCAATTCCTTGCAAAACAAAATACAAAAGATGCTAGAAGTAGTTCCCAATTTACCTTCTGAGGATACTCCAGAGGGTATAAATGAAAATGATAATAAAGTAATAAAAAAATATGGGGAAATTCCAAATTTCGACTTTAAACCTTTACCGCATGACGATTTAGGTTTTAATTTAGGTATGATGGATTTTAACAAAGCTGCTGAAATGTCAGGATCACGATTTGTAATTTTAAAAGATAAATTGGCATTACTTGAAAGAGCGCTTTCAAACTTTATGTTAAATACTCATACCCAAAACCATAATTATATTGAGGTTAATCCGCCTTCATTAGTTAAAGATAATGCTCTGTATGGAACAGGCCAATTACCTAAATTTGATGAAGACTTGTTTCAAACTTCAACAGGTCATTGGCTTATTCCAACATCGGAAGTGCCTCTTACTAATATAGTTGCTAATGAAATAGTTAATCAAGATAATTTACCTTTAAGATATACTGCATTAACAAGCTGTTTTCGGTCTGAAGCTGGTTCAGCTGGTCAAGATACAAAAGGAATGATAAGATTACATGAATTTAAGAAAGTAGAATTAGTTTCTATAGTTAAAGCTAGTGATTCAAATAATGAGCATGAAAGAATGTTAACATGCGCTGAAGAAATTCTTATTAAATTGAAATTGCCTTATAGAACTGTAATACTTTGTGCTGGAGATCTTGGTTTTTCTGCATCCAAAACCTATGATATTGAAGTATGGCTTCCTTCACAGAATAAGTACAGAGAAATATCTAGTATTTCAAATTGTAAAGATTTTCAAGCAAGAAGAATGAAATCAAGAATGAGAAGTGATGAAAAAAATATTGAGTCCTTACATACATTGAATGGCTCAGGGGTAGCTGTAGGAAGGGCATTATTAGCAATTTTAGAAAATTATCAAAATAAAGATGGAAGTATTAATGTACCTATAGTTTTGCAACCTTATATGAATGGCTTAACTAAAATTAGTATTAATGATTAGTATGAAAAAAAACCCATTAATATTTATTACGAATGATGATGGTCCAGATACAAAAGGTCTAGAAACTCTTATAACTATTGTTCGAGAAATAACAAATAAATATCTAGTAGTTATTCCAAAAGAAAATCGCTCTGGATATGGACATTCTATTACAATAACAAAACCAATAAGGTTAAATAAAATTAGTAGCAATTTTTATCATTGTGACGGAACGCCAACAGACTGCGTAATGATTGGTATTTATGAGATACTAAAAAATAAAAAACCTGATTTATTAATTTCTGGAATTAATATGGGGGAAAATTTAGCTAATGATATAACTTATTCAGGTACAGTATGTGCTGCTTTAGAGGGTGGATTAAGAAATATTAAGTCTATGGCTTTATCAAAAATATTACCAAAAAATAGTTCTATAGATGATTGGTCTTCAATAGATGTGTACTTAAAAAGTATTATTTTGAGTATTTTAAATAATAAAATTAATAAAAAGCATTTTTTTAATGTAAATTTTCCTAATATTAATCATAAAAAAATTATTGATATTAAAATTACTAAGCTATCTAATAGAAAACCTATGGGTAAATTTTTATCAAAAAAAGATGCAAAAAATATTCCTTATTTTTGGTTAACAACGGATAGATATTCTCCTAATATTCATGAAAAAGATACTGATATATGGGCAATAAAGAATAAATTTATATCAATAAGTCCATTGAATACAAGTATGACAGAAATAAAAGATTTAAACTTTTATAAGGAACAATTTGACAAAAATAAATGATTTAGATGATAGAAATTTAATGATGCTTTTAGAATTAAGGCAGAGAGGTATATTAGATGATAGAATATTTAATGCTATAACTTCCCTATCAAAAAATATATTTTTACCTGATAATTTAAAAGGTTTTTCTAATGAAGATTTAGATTTAAAAATCTTCTCAAATGTTATCGCTTCAAAAACTAGTGATATTGCCAAAATGATATTTTTGGGTTTGTCAAAAAATAGTAATACTAGAAATGTTCTAGAAATAGGAACAGGATCTGGTTGGCAAACAGCTTTGCTCTCAAAAATATATAAACGAGTTTATACAATTGAAATTAATAAACAAGCATATCTGTTTTCTAGCAAAATTTTGAAAAATATTTCTAATAAAATTTCATTTAAATATGGAGACGGTAAGAAAGGATGGCTTGAAGCAGCTCCATTTGATGCTATTTATATTGATTGTGAAGTAGTTGAGGAGCCAACGTATTTATATTCAAATTTAGTTGAAAAAGATGGTGTTATTATTTTAGTTAAAAATTATAATGGAAAACAGTTTTATACAAGTTATTCACCAAATGATAAAGATATATTATATAAATCATTATATGAAGTAAATAGGACTAAGTTAATATAAATGAAATTACTATGAATAAAAAATTCTTAATTTTAATAAACTTTCTTATAATTATGACTGCTTGTACATCTTCTGACTATTTAGCGCCAGTCGTAAATAAAAATTATAATATAGACAAATCTATTACTAGTACGAGAATCATAACTGTATATGAGGGAGATAGTCTTTATTCAATTTCTAAAAGAGAAGGAGTATCTATTAGGTCAATTATCAAAGCTAATAAATTAGAGCCACCTTTTACACTTTACAAAGGTGAAAAAATCATAATTGCTGAACCAAAAGTACATATAGTAAAGAAAGGACATACTTTATATGATATAGCAAACTGTTTTAATGTTAGTATTTTAGATATAATGAAAATGAATCAATTACTTAAAAGTGATAAAATATATGAAGGAGATAAATTATTTATTCCAATAACTCCAAATAATGTTAAAGCTAAATGTAGTAATATTAAAAAAACTATAGCTAATAATAATTTAAATAAGTCAAAAGAGGTTATAAACTCAAGTAAATATTCATATATGTGGCCTGTTAAAGGTAAGATTATTTCAAAATTTGGTTTATTGGCAAAGGGGTTGAGGAATGATGGAATAAATATTTCTGCAGATAAAGGTAAACCTGTATTAGCAGTAGAATCTGGAAAAATTGTTTATGCCGGCAATGAAATACAGGCATTTGGTAATTTAATACTTATAAAACATTATAATAATAAAACATCAGCCTATGCTCATTTAGAAAAAATTAATGTTAAAAAAGGTGAATCTGTGAATAAGGGTCAAATTATAGCATTAGTAGGAAATAGTGGGAAGGTATCTACGCCACAGCTTCATTTTGAAATAAGAGATAAGGATGGGCCTCTAGATCCATTAAAATATTTACCACAGTGACTAAATTTTTATTTTCAATTTACCAGCTAAATCTTGAATAAATTGCCAGGCAACCCTTCCTGATCTAGACCCCCTAGTCACAGACCACTCTATAGCTAGTTTATTTAGTTCTTCAATGGTAATTTTTAATTTTAGCTCCTCTGAATAACTTTTTACTATTTTTAAATAATCATCTTGAGAGCATTGGTAAAATCCGAGCCAAAGGCCAAATCTATCAGATAATGATATTTTTTCTTCTGCACTTTCAGATGGAGATATAGATGTAGAACTTTCATTTTCTATCATAGATCTTGGCATTAAATGTCTTCGGTTAGAAGTTGCATAAAATAATATATTTTTTGATCTTTCCATTATTCCACCATCTAAAACAGTTTTTAGAGACTTATAGGAGGTTTCATTATTATCAAATGATAAATCATCACAAAATATTATAAATTGATGATTTATTTGCTGTAAATCAGAAATTAATTTAGGAAGACTGTTAATGTCATCCCTATATATTTCTATTAGTATAAGGCGTTTATCAGTATTTTTATTACAAATTTCTTTATGTACAGACTTAATTATTGAGGATTTTCCCATACCGCGCGCGCCCCATAATAATACATTGTTTGCAGAATATCCTTCTGAAAACTGAACAGTATTTTCTAAAAGTATCTTCTTTGTATGATCTATACCTTTTAATAAACTTAAATTTATTGCATTTATATTATCAATTGGAATTAGCTGAAATCTGTCTGCATCCCACAAATAACCATTCGCTTTTGTAACAATTAATTTATTTTTCGATTTTGAGTTACTAATTACCTCTAAAGCTTTTGTAGCTCTTTCTAATAATGGCAATATATTTTCATTAAAACTCATTTTTCTTTCCAATATAGTAATAAGATTAATAGTTTTTGTTGCAATAATATAGTTTTTAATATTTATTACGGTAAACCTTCATTATATTCTTTG